>JALYHQ010000056.1 GCA_030776455.1 Acidobacteriota bacterium
GAGAAAAGGACGGCGGTGGTCGAGGCAGGGACGGTCACGGCGGGCATCACTGGATTGGTAGTGTTGAAGACCACGAAGTCGGCTTTTGAGGGATACATCCAAGACGAATACACGACGCTGAAGGAGACCAAGGACCGGCTGTTCGGCACGGCGATTACGGCCGAGTGGACTTATCGCGGCCGGGAGCTCGCGTACGGCGATCTGTGGCGCACGGTGCGCAAGATCCTGCTCGAAGTGTTCGCCGGGCATGACAGCCTGGGTGTACAACACACGCTGCATGCAATGGGGGAGACCGTGTTGGAACGAGTGGCGGAGGTGGAGGAGATCCGAATCTCGATGCCGAATCGTCACTGTCTGCTGGTGGATCTGGCGCCGTTCGGGATGGACAATCCGAATGAAGTGTTCGTGCCCACGGAGGAGCCGCACGGAATCATTGAGGCGACGTTGAAGCGATCCACTCCTTAAAACGTGCCGTGGAGCTGGTCGCTGGTCAATCCTGTACGGCGTTGCGCTTCTTCCTCGGTGATGGCTCCGCAGTTAATCGCGCGCAGGAAGTAGTTCAGCAGGCCCTGACCGGTGGCCGCGTCGTCGAAAACATCGCCCACCAGTGTGGCTTGCGCGGCTTTCTCGACGAAGTTCTTCAGTCGATCGGAGGCCTGATCGAGACTCTGCAGGTAGAACGAGTAAACTGCCGCGTAGCGAGTGGGGAGCTGCGCGGGATGCAGATCCCAGCCCTGGTAATAGCCGTTCGCGAGCGAGTGCTGGATGTGATCGTAGTGAAGTTTCCAGGCGCGATGGACAGTGGACCGCTCGGTTCCCACGGGCAGGATGTTCGTGCCGCCGTCGGAAAGGTGCAGGCCGGTTCCGGCGAAAGACACCTGCATCATGTGGCGTGCGAAATCGCACGCTGGATGCAGCATGTGCTGGTGAGCGGCGGTGATGGAACAGCTCGCGGTGTAATCGTAGGTGCCGAAATGCGCGCCCGCGCAGCGGCCATCGCAAGCCGCCAGGAGGGCCGGCAGACACAGGACCGACTGTGCGGTCTCAATCATGATTTCAAACCGCAGCGCGCCGGCGTCCAGGCCAGCGGCATTTTCGAATTGGCCCAGAATCGCCGCCAGCGCCGCGGGCTGTTCGGGAACTGTGAGCTTCGGCAGTGTAATAACGAATCCGGGCGGCAGCACGCCGGCGGTTTCCGACAGCAGCGTGGTGAGGAACAGATCCAGGGTACGCAGGCTGCGTCCGGTTAGCACTTCGGTGAGGGGCTTGATACGCAGGCCGATGAACGGGGGCAGGGAATTGGCCTTGTGCCCGGCGGCCACTTCGCGCGCGGCGGATACGGCATGCCCGTCTTCCTCAGCATCGGGGCGGTTGCCGTAGCCGTCTTCGAAATCGATGCGCAGATCCTCGACGGGTTCGCGGCGCAGTTTTTCCAGCACGCGTGCATATACAACGCTCGCGAGTTCATCGGACAGCGGCCAGCCGAGCGCGGAGGAAAGCGTCGCGGGATCGGGGGCGAACTCGGCGAGCGAGCGTAGCGCCAGTTCGCCGAGCCGCGCAGCGGTAGCCGCTTTGAACAGGTGCGCGCCGCCGTAGAACACATGCACGGGCTGGCGCTCGCCGGATTCCCCGGGGAAATTGCGGTTGAACGCCGTGTTCGCGGTCTTCAGCGGCTGCAGCGCGGCTTCAAGCGTGGAAGGGGAAAGAGTAGTCGGCATGCAATCAATAGTCGATACGGTTGGGCGACGTTCGCCAGGCTTCGAAAACGGCTTGCACTTCGGCGCGCATCAACGGGAGCATGGGGATCTTGCGGGCTTCCATGGGAACCGCGAATTCGCGATAGAGCCACTCGTCGTCGAAACCTGCCGAGGCCGCATCTTCGCGGCTGCCCGCGAAGAAAATGCGGTCCGCTCGAGACCAGTAGATCGCGCCCAGACACATCGGGCACGGCTCGCAGGTGGTGTAGATGTCGCAGCCGGTGAGCTGGAACGAATTGAGCGTGCGGCACGCGTTCCGGATGGCGATGATTTCAGCATGGGCGGTGGGGTCGTTCATGGTAGTGACCAGATTCGTGCCTTCGCCCATGATCTTTGAATCGCGGACTACCAGCGCGCCGAAGGGGCCGCCGCGGCCGGTGACGACATTGTCCAGGGCCAAGCGGATTGCGTGGGCCATGTGTGGATTGTCCATCGAACTACCTTTGTATTGTAAGCAACCCTCAAAGCAAACAAATCAGGCCGGCGTACAACATTTTGATGATAGAATGTTTCTGCATGCCAGCGGAACGTGAACAAGTGGAAATGTTCAAGCAAGCCACCGAGCGCAAGTTGCGCACGGTGCTCTGTCCCAAACATCGGAAACAACCCCGGGTTCGTTTTGAAGGCGAGAGTTTGCGTGAGATTCGCGTGTCGGTAAGCGGATGCTGTCAGGAGTTGATGGAGCTGGCTAATCGCGCGATTTCGGCGCATTCCGTTGTGTAAGATTGCATACACAAATACCTGTCCCATAATATTTTTTGCACTCTGGCCAAAAGTGATTTAGTATAAAAGGTCGGTCATCCTTCTTCGCATGGCTCAGCTCTTTCACCGCAGCACAAACGCATTAGCAAAGGTGAGCATTGCTTGCGGCGTCATGGGCGTGGGCCTGCTGCTCGCTTTTGCATATGGCATGGATCGCGGCGCTTATATCACTGATGTCGGGGTGGTGAAGGACCAGCCGGTTCCGTTCAGTCACAAGCATCACGCGGGGGATGACGGCATCGATTGCCGTTATTGCCACACCTCTGTGGAAAATTCTTCGTTTGCGGGACTTCCGGCCACCGAGATCTGCATGAGCTGTCACTCGCAGATCTGGTCCAACGCGGCCATTCTGGAACCCGTGCGAACCAGCTGGCGTACCGGTGAATCGCTTTCGTGGACCCGGGTTCACGACCTGCCGGATTTCGTATATTTCAACCACAGCATCCACGTGAGCAAGGGGATCGGCTGTAGCACCTGCCACGGGCGCGTGGATCAGATGCCTCTTATGTACAAGGCGAACACCCTGTACATGAATTGGTGCGTGGAATGCCATCGCGACCCGGCTAAGAATGTCAGGCCGAAGGATCAAGTATTCAACATGGCGTATCAAAAGCCGGCCAATCAGGAAGAATTGGGGCGCAAACTGGTGCAGGAGTATCACATTCAGAGCCTGACGGACTGCAATACGTGTCATCGATGACCACTGACTCACCACAAGACGGAATGGAACGGCCTTCGCTGGATCTGGCGAAGCTGCGCGACAAGCTGGCGGCGGCGCCAGGGCCGCTCTACTGGAAGAGTCTCGAAGAGCTGGCCGATACCACGGAGTTCCGTGAGTTCCTGGACGACGAGTTCGCGCATCGCACCCCGGACTGGATGGATCCGGCGAACCGGCGGAATTTCATTAAGGTGATGGGCGCCTCGCTGGCGCTGGGCGGACTCACGGCATGTACTAAGCAGCCCGCCGAAATGATTGTGCCGTACGTGCGGCAGCCGGAAGAATTTGTTCCCGGTAAGCCCATGTTCTACGCCACCGCGATGCCGCTGAACGGCGTAGCAACGGGACTGCTGGTGGAAAGCCACGAAGGCCGGCCGACGAAGATCGAAGGCAATCCAGATCATCCGGGCAGCCTGGGCTCCTGCGATTTCTTCCATCAGGCTTCGCTGCTCACCATGTACGACCCCGACCGCTCGAAAACGGTAATCAACAATGGGCGGATCGCGAGCTGGGTGGGATTCCAGGCGGCGCTGACAGGCGCGCGCGAGAAAGCAGCGCTGAAAAAAGGCGACGGCCTGCGGATTCTAACCGAGATCGTCACATCGCCCACACTGACTAGCCAGATTCAAGCGGCGCTGAAGGATCTGCCGGGCGCGAAGTGGCATGTGTGGGAACCGTCGGCCCGATTGGGGTCCGCGGCTGCCACAGCGGGAGTGTTCGGGCGGCCGGTGAACGCGGTGTACAAGATTGGCGCGGCCGACGTGATTGTTTCTCTGGACGCGGATTTTCTGGCGTGCGGTCCTGGCAATGTGCGCTACGCTCGCGATTTCGCCAGCCGGCGGAAGGTGATGAACAACATCACGCATGATCCGCAGCCGAAAGAAAACCGCCAGGAAGGTTATCAGGCAGGGCCGGATTCGCCGCTGCGCAACCAATCGGCTTCGGGCGGCGCGCTGCCCGGACCGCTGCCGGATCCGCCGCCGCAGGTGCAAGCCGAAGGCCTACCGATAGAACAAACCACGCAGAACCGGCTCTACGTTGTGGAGCCGGCCCCCTCGCCCACGGGCGGGATGGCCGATCATCGATTCCGCGTGACGGCCTCTGAAGTTCAGGATTTCGCCGCCGAGTTGGCGGCCGCGCTGGGAGTTGGCAAGGCGGCCGGCGCCGGAAAATTCAAGGAAGCCGCCGCCATCGCGCGCGATTTGCAGGCACACCGGGGAGCCAGCCTTGTGATCGCAGGCACGCATCAACCGGCAGCGGTGCAAGCGCTCGCGCATGCCATGAACCAGGCGCTGGGCAATGTCGGCAAAACGGTAGTCTACACAGCTCCCATCGAGGGAAATCCGGTAAATCCGCTGGACAGTCTGAAGCAGCTTGTCGCTGACATGAATTCGGGCCAAATCGACACGCTGTTGATCCTGGGCGGCAACCCGATATACGACGCACCGGTGGATCTCGATTTCACGGGCGCCCTCAAGAAGGTAAAGTTCCGCGCGCACTTGAGCCTGTACGACGATGAAACTTCGGAGTTGTGCCACTGGCATGTGCCCGAAGCGCACTTTCTGGAATCCTGGAGCGATGCGCGGGCTTATGACGGAACCGTGAGCCTGATCCAGCCGCTGATCGAGCCGCTCTATGGCGGCAAGACTGCGCACCAGGTGATTTCCGTGCTGGCCGGCGATTCGGATCGCGAGCCGCGCGAGATTCTGCAGGCGTATTGGACCGCTCAGAGCAAGGCCGCCGACTTCAGTACCTTCTGGCAGACTGCGCTGCATGACGGCGTAGTGCCCAACACGGTGTCGCCGGAAGTTTCGGTGACGTCGGAATCGCCGACACTGCCGCTGCCGCCGCCGCGATCCGGACTTGAGATCATCTTCCGCCCGGATCCGACGATCGGCGACGGCTACTTCTCCAACAACGCGTGGCTGCAGGAGCTGCCCAAGCCGCAGAACAAAGTGGTGTGGAGCAATTCTTTCTGGATCAGCCCGGCGACTTCCGAGAAACTGGGACTTCACAGCGAGGATAAAGCCGAGATCAAGTATCGAGGGCGGGCAGTAACCGGGTCCGTGTGGATCATGCCGGGTCATGCCGACGACGCCGTCACAGTGCACGTAGGATACGGGCGGACGCGCGGCGGACAGGTAGCCAATGACATCGGCTTCAATGCGTACTCGCTGCTGACTTCGGATGCTCCGGTGCATGGCGCCGGCGCGGAGTTACGGGGCCTCGGCGGCAAGCTGAAGCTCGCCGCCACCCAGCACACGCAGACCATGGAAGAGCGCGAGCCGGTGCGGACGGCGACCATCGACGAATACAAGAAAGAACCGATGTTCGTCGATAAGGAAGAAAAACCGCTCCGGAAGGACCTCACGCTTTACCCCGACTTCGCTTACGAAGGCTACAAGTGGGGCATGGCGATCGACTTGAACTCCTGCACCGGTTGCAGCGCTTGCACTACGGCTTGCCAGGCGGAGAATAACATTCCGGTGGTCGGAACCGTGGAAGTTTCCAAGGGGCGCAACCTGCATTGGATTCGCGTGGATCGCTACTTCAAGGGCGATTGGAATAATCCCGAGTTGTATTTCCAGCCGGTGCCCTGCATGCAGTGTGAGAATGCGCCCTGTGAGCTGGTTTGTCCGGTGGCGGCCACGGTCCACAGCGGCGACGGCCTGAATCAGATGATTTACAACCGCTGCGTCGGCACGCGGTACTGTTCCAACAACTGCCCCTACAAAGTCCGCCGCTTCAATTACTTTTTGTACACCGATTGGTACACCCAGAGCATGTTCCCAATGCGTAACCCGAATGTCACGGTGCGCAGCCGCGGCGTGATGGAGAAGTGTACTTATTGTGTACAGCGCATCAATGCATCCAAGATTGAATCCGAAAAGCAGGGGCGGCGAATCGCGGACGGCGAAATAGTGCCGGCCTGCGCGCAAGCTTGCCCGACGCAAGCGATAAGCTTCGGCGATATTAACGATCCCAAGAGCAAAGTGGCCCAGTTAAAGGCACAGGCTCGTAATTACAGTGTGCTCGAGGAACTGAACACGCGTCCGCGGACCACCTATCTGGCGCGGCTGCGCAATCCCAACCCGGACATCGAGAAAGGTTGAGAGCGTGACGACGGAAGAATTAGACGAGCGAGTAATAGATCCGGGACCGGATAAGATCGTCGGGCCGGGCTACGATTACGGCTCGGTCAGCGACAAGATCAGCAACGTAGTACTGCGTCCCGTGAACAAGACGCCGAAGCAATGGTTCATCGGCCTCGCGATCTCGTTCATGGCGATGCAGCTTCTGCTGCTGGCGGCCTGTTACCTGTTCTACGCGGGCGTTGGAGTCTGGGGCATTATGATCCCGGTGGCGTGGGGCTTCGCGATCGTCAACTTCGTCTGGTGGATCGGTATCGGCCACGCGGGAACGCTGATTTCAGCCATTCTGCTGCTGTTAAAACAAGATTGGCGCACTTCCATTAATCGATTCGCGGAAGCCATGACATTGTTCGCCGTGGCGCAAGCCGGCATGTTCCCCATCCTCCACTTGGGACGCCCCTGGCTGGCGTACTGGCTGATGCCGTATCCCAATTCCATGTGGCTATGGCCGCAGCCGCGCAGCCCGCTGATCTGGGACGTGTTCGCGGTATCCACTTATGCCACGGTGTCGCTCCTGTTCTGGTTCGTGGGATTGGTTCCGGATCTGGCCACCATGCGCGACCGCGCGCTGCGGCCGTGGGTTCGTCGAGTCTACGGGATGCTGGCGCTGGGCTGGCGCGGATCTGCTCGGCACTGGCTGCGCTATCAGATGGCCTACTTGCTGCTCGGCGGGCTGGCGACGCCCCTCGTGGTTTCGGTTCACACCGTGGTCAGCTTTGACTTCGCCATTAGCATGATTCCCGGATGGCACACCACTATCTTTCCGCCATACTTCGTTGCCGGAGCCATTTACTCGGGCTTCGCCATGGTGCTTACGCTGGCCATTCCCACTCGCAAGTGGTTTCACTTGGAAGACATCATCACCATGCGGCACATCGACTGCTGCGCGAAGGTGATGCTGGGCACCGGGCTCATCGTGGCCTACGGCTACATGATGGAAGCTTTCATGGCCTGGTATAGCGCCAACCAGTACGAAGTCTTCATGATGAAGAACCGGCAGTTCGGCAGTCCGTATGGCCCCTATTACTGGATGCTGATCTTGTGCAATATCGCGATTCCACAATTGCTGTGGCTGCGCAAGGTCCGCATGAATATCCCGGTGCTGTTTCTGATTTCCATTGTGGTGAACATCGGAATGTGGCTGGAGCGCTTCATTATCGTCATCACGAGTTTGCACCGCGATTTCATGCCGTCGTCATGGGGCAATTATTATCCGACGCAATGGGATTGGGCCACCTACGCCGGCACCATCGGCTTCTTCCTGGTGCTGATGCTGTTGTTCTTGCGCGTGTTGCCGGCCATCTCCATTTTTGAAATGCGCGAAGTGCTGCATCATCTCGCGCCCAATGTGGTTCACGATCAGAAGCCGCTTCCGCGGCCGGGTCATGGAGACTAGCGAACTGCCATGAACGAGACTTTCTGGGACAGACGCGGACTATACGGCTTGATGGCCGAATTCGAGCACGCCGAGGAGGTTGTGGCCGCCGCGCAGCGCGCCCACGCCGCCGGATACCGCAAAATGGACGCCTATTCGCCGATGCCGGTGGAAGGTCTGGCTGAAGCCATGGGATTCTACCGCAGCGCGGTATCGCCGCTGGTACTGGGAGGCGGGCTGACGGGCTGTATCGGCGGATTCGGGTTGATGTACTGGATCACCACCATTGCCTACGCGCACAACGTTGGCGGCAGGCCCATGAACAGCTGGCCGTCCTATATCCCGATCACTTTCGAATGCACGGTATTATTGGCGGCGCTGACGGCGGTCGTCGGAATGCTGGCTCTGAACGGCCTCCCGATGCCCTATCATCCGGTATTCAACTGGCAGGAATTCGTGGACCGCGGATCGCGTGACCGCTTCTTCCTGTGCATCGAAGCCGAGGATCCTATTTTCGATCTGGCGAAGACCAAGGCGTTCCTGGAGGAACTCAAGCCGGAAAAGGTGGCCGAAGTTGAGAAATAGACACGTTGCCGCCCTGGCGCTGGCGACGGGGGCGGTGTTCACCGGATGCCGCCAGGACATGCATAACCAGCCGCGCTACAAGCCGCTGGCTGAAAGCACGTTCTTCAACGATCACCGGGCCTCGCGTCCCAAGGTGGATGGCACGGTGGCCCGCGGGCATCTCCGCGTGGATACGGCACTCTATACCGGCAAGCAGGGCGATCAGGATATCGACTTTTTTCCGTTCCCCATCACGCGGGAAGATCTGACGCGCGGGCAGCAGCGTTACAACATCTATTGTTCCCCGTGCCACAGCCGCGTGGGCGATGGGGGCGGGCTAGTTGTACTGCGCGGATTCCGGCAGCCGCCCTCGTATTACACCGATAAGTTGAAACAGGCGCCGGTGGGTCACTTCTTCGACGTGATGACCAACGGCTTCGGCGCTATGCCGAGCTACGCATCACGCGTGACGCCGGAAGATCGCTGGCGGATCATCGCCTACATCCGTGCGCTGCAGTTGAGCGAAGACGCTAAACTGGGCGATCTCACGGCGGAAGAGCGCGCCAAACTGGCCACTGAACCGCCGCCCCGCGGAGTGCTTCCAGGGGCGCCGCAGCAGATCACCAACGGACCTCCGCCGAACCCGGCGAAACCGCTGAAGACGCCCGTACCGCAGGAGGCGAAATGACGCCTGCCGGCACCATGCGTCCCGAGTTTGACCGCGTGCAGAAGCGCGCGCTGGTGGTGGGGATCATCGGAATCCTGGCGCTGCTGGCGGTATTCGCCATCACGCGCGACGTGGGGCATTTCTTTCAATCCTATTTGTTCGCATTCATTTTCTGGAATGGCCTGACCATCGGCTGCCTGGGCTTGTACTTGTTGCATAACGTAGTGGGCGGAAACTGGGGCGTAGTCATCCGGCGCTTCCTCGAAGCCGGAACCCGCACTCTGCCCATTACCTTGATCCTGTTTATTCCCGTCCTGATCGGCGTGCATCAGATCTATCCCTGGGCCCAGCCCGGATCGCACATGAAGGCCGCCTACCTGAATGTGCCGTTCTTCACCGGACGCGCGGCGTTCTACTTCGCGCTGTGGATGTTCTGGGGCTTCCGCCTGCTGAAACTTTCCGGCGAACAGGACCGCACCGGCGATCCGGGACAGGCCATCCAGCTGCGCATGAAAGCCTTCGCCCCGCTGGGCCTCTTGCTGTTCGTAGTGACTACCTCCTTCGCTTTCATCGACTGGGTGATGTCGCTGGAGCCGGACTGGTTCTCCACCATCTACGGGTGGCTGTTCACCGTGGGACAGACGCTGCAGACCTTCGCTTTCTGCATCATCCTGCTGATCATCTTGGCGCCGAAGAAACCGTTTCTGGGACTGGTGAAGATCCAGCATTTTCACGATTTGTCGAATTTGATGCTCGCGTTCACCATGTTGTGGGCCTACATGTCGCTATCCCAGTTCTTGATCATCTGGGCCGAGAATCTGCCCGAGGAAATTCCCTGGTACGTGCGGCGCTTCAGCGGAGGCTGGGGCGTAATCGCCGTGATGGTGGCTCTGTTCCATTTCGCGCTTCCGTTTTTCCTGCTCTTGATGCGCTTTATCAAGCGCAATCCCAAATACTTGTACTGGGTGGCCTGCTGGATGTTCGCGGTGCGCATCCTGGCCGACTTCTGGATGATCGAGCCGGCGTTCCGGCGGAAGGGACTGGAAGTATTCTGGACTGATCCGCTGGCTTTCGTCGGCATCGGCGGCATCTGGATCGCAGCCTTCGCGTGGCGTCTGAAGGAACGTCCGCTGTTGCCGCTGCACGATCCGCGGCTGGGTTACCATCCCGTGGAGACCGAGGTCTGATATGACGGATTCTCACGCAAACGGCCACGTACCACAAGGCGGCGGCTACGAGAAGACCGATACCGGGGTCGCGATGATCCTGTGGGCGGGCGTCGGACTCGTGATCCTCACCGCTACCAGCCTGTTGATCGTTTGGGGCATTTTCAACTGGTTCAAGCATCGCGAGGAACTCAGCCATCGCGCGCTGAGTCCCATGGCCAGCCCGTCGCAGCTTCCGCCCGAGCCCCGGCTCCAGATCAAGTCGGATGAGCAGATCATCCAGTTGCATGATCGCGAAGATCATATTCTGAGCAGCTTCGCCTGGGTCGACGAAAA
>JALYHQ010000057.1 GCA_030776455.1 Acidobacteriota bacterium
GGCAAAGAGGTCTGGCGATTCTGGACGGTCCCCAAGGCGGGCGAGCCGGGATCGGAAACCTGGAAGGGCAAGAGCATCGCGCACCCCGGCGGTACCACCTGGATGACCGGAACCTACGATGCGGAACTCGACACGGTCTACTGGCCGACTGGAAACGCGGGTCCGGATTTCAACGGCGATGAGCGGCTGGGCGATAACTTATACACCGATTGCGACATCGCCTTAGACGCCAAGACCGGCAAGCTGAAGTGGTACTTCCAGTACACGCCGCACGATGTCTGGGATTGGGACGCGGTGCAGACGCCTGTGTTGATCGATGCGAACTGGCAGGGGCAGCCGCGCAAGCTGCTGTTGCACGCGAATCGAAACGGCTTCTTCTACATCCTGGACCGGGTGAGCGGAAAACTTCTGCTGTCGAAGCCGTTCGTGAAGAAACTGAGCTGGGCCAGCGGCATCGGCGAGGATGGCCGGCCCATAAAGCTTCCCAATCAGGAACCGACTGCCAAAGGCAACAAGATCTGCCCGCCAATTGAAGGCGCCACCAATTGGTTCTCATCGTCATATCACCCCGAGACGGGATTGTTCTATCTGCAGACGCTCGAGAAGTGCGGGATCTACACCAAGACCGACATGGAGTGGAAGGCCGGCAACAGCTTCATGGGCGGGACCACCAAGAACATCCCCGACGATGCGCCCCAAAAATTCCTGCGCGCGCTGGATATTCAAACTGGCCGGGTAGTGTGGGAAGTGCCGCAGATGGGAAAAGCCGAATCCTGGGGAGGCGTGCTCAGCACGGCCGGCGGTGTAGTGTTCTTTTGTGACGACAGCGGAGCGTTCGCCGCCGCGGACGCGGTTACGGGAAAGCGGCTCTGGCAATTCCCGGCGAACCGGCTCTGGAAGGCGTCACCGATGACGTACATGTTTGACGGCAAGCAATACGTGGCCGTGGCGTCAGGCCAGTCGATCATTGCCTTCGCACTTCCGGAGTAAGCCTGCTCTGCCCGATTGCCTTTCGCGCTCCCGGCGCGCGATCATAGCAGTTCACCCCCATGCATCGAAAACTCTTATCCCTCCTGCTTCTAGCGGCCCCTGTGTTTGCTCAACCCCCTCAGTCGGCGCCCACGCAACGGCCCGCGGAATCCGATAAGCCCCATCAGGAAGATCCCATCTTCAAGGACATGCATTACCGGCCAATCGGGCCGTTTCGCGGCGGCCGGTCGCTGACTGTATCGGGGATTGTGGGCGATCCCACGACGTACTGGTTCGGCGGCGTCGGAGGCGGAGTGTGGAAGTCCAACGACGGGGCGCTCACGTGGTCTTCCGTCTTCGACAAGGAAGGCACCTCGTCCATTGGTTCGCTGGCCGTGGCGCAGTCCGATCCGCATATTGTGTACGTGGGAACGGGCGAGGCCTGTTTGCGCGGGAATATTTCGCACGGCGACGGCGTGTACAAGACCGTGGATGGCGGCAAGACCTGGAAGAACACCGGGCTGCGTGATTCGCGCGCGATCGGGAAGGTCATTGTACATCCGCGTAATTCCGATATCGCGTTCGTCGCCGCGCTAGGCCACCCTTACGGACCCAATGCCGAGCGCGGGGTTTTCCGCACGCTGGACGGCGGCAAGACCTGGGAGAAGGTGCTGTACAAGGACGAGAACACCGGGGCCGTGGATATAGCATTCGATCCGAACAATCCCAACATTCTGTTCGCGACGCTCTGGCAGGTAAGGCGCACGTCCTATAGCCTCGACAGCGGAGGGCCCGGAAGCGGACTCTATCGCTCAGCCGACGGCGGCACGACTTGGAAACAGCTCGAAGGCAGCGGTCTCCCGAAAGCCCCGTGGGGACGCTCAGGCGTCGTAGTAGCCGCGAATTCAGACCGCATCTATGCTCTGATCCAGGCCGAAGAAGGCGGGCTGTATCGTTCCGACGACGGCGGCGAAAAGTGGCAGCTGGTGAATGCCAACCGCGCTCTGCGGCAGCGGGCGTGGTATTACATGCACGTCTTCGCCGATCCCATCAGTCCCGAGGTTCTGTATATCCTCGACGTCGAGTTTTTCAAATCGACCGATGGCGGGCGCAGCTTCAACCATATCCGAGTGCCGCACGGCGACAACCACTCTTTGTGGATCGATCCGAAGAATTCGCAGCGCATGGTCTCTGGCAACGACGGCGGAGCCATCGTCACGCTGGATGGCGGCAAGCACTGGTCGCAGCCCGACAATCAGCCCACCGCGCAGTTCTATCACGTGATCACGGACAATCGGTTTCCGTATTACGTCTACGGAGCGCAGCAGGATAACTCCACCATTGCGATCGCCAGCCGCAGCGATTCGGGCCGCATCGACAAGCCCGAGTGGTATCCGGTGGGTGGCGGCGAAGCCGGACACATCGCGCCGTATCCACCCGATCCGAACATCGTTTTCGCCGGCGATTACGAAGGCGTGCTCACGCGCTTTGACAAACGCACGGGGCAGGTGAAATCCGTATCGCCGTGGCCGGAAATCAGCGACGGGATGGGCGCGGCCGGGCTGGAGCATCGCTTCCAATGGACTGCTCCGCTGCTGATTTCGCCGCACGATCCCAATACGCTGTATCACGCCGGCGAGGTGCTGTTTAAATCCACCGACGCGGGACAGCATTGGACCGCGATCAGCAAGGATCTCACGCGCAACGACAAATCCAAGCAGGGCGTGTCGGGCGGATCCATCGACAAGGACGACACCGGAACCGAGTATTACGACACGATTTTCGCCGTGGCGGAATCGCCGCTGGCCAAGGGGCTGATCTGGACCGGCGCGGACGACGGCATGGTGCACGTGACACGCGATGGAGGCGGCAGTTGGACCGACGTCACTCCCAAGAACATGCCCGAATGGAGCCGCATCAGTCTCATCGACCCTTCGCCGCATGACGCCGGCACGGCCTACATGGCCGTCGATCGCCACCAGAATGACGATCTGCACCCGTACATTTACAAGACCTCGAACTACGGCAAGAGCTGGACTCCTATCGTCAACGGCATTCCCGAGAACACGTTCGTGCGCGCGGTGAGAGAAGATCCCAAGCGCCGCGGCTTGCTGTACGCAGGCACCGAAACGGGCGTGTTCATCTCATTCAATGACGGCGCTGCATGGCGTCCGCTGAAACTGAATCTGCCCACCACGCCAGTGCACGATCTGGTGGTGAAGGACGACGATCTGGTGCTGGCGACGCATGGCCGCGCCTTCTGGATTCTAGACGATGTGTCGCCGCTGCGGGAATTCAAGGACCAGGCGAATAGCGACGTCTGGCTGTACAAGCCGGCGACGGCGCTCCGCATTCATGCCTCCGGCAGGCCGGCCCGCCCCGTATTGGCCGGCGAAAATCCGCCTCCAGGCGCGGTGATCTATTACCATCTCAAGGCGGTTCCCAAGGGCGATCTCACCATCGACATTCTGGATCGCGAAGGCAAGACCATTCGCCACTATTCGAGCGCGCGCGCCATTGAGCCCGAAGAGCCGCCCGATCCCGATGCCGAGGCGCCCAAGAAAGAGCTTGAGCCGCATGCGGGATTGAATCGCTTTGTCTGGGATCTGCGGTATCACGAGAGCCCGCGCATTCCGGGCTACTATCTGTACGAGTACAACGAAGGGGCCAAGGGTCCAGTGATGCTTCCGGGGGCGTATCAGGTGCGCTTGAGCGTGGACGGCAAGACGCTGACACAGCCGCTGGAACTGAAGCTGGATCCGCGCGTGAAGCTCGCACCGGGCGATCTGGAGGCCCAGTTCGCGTTGCTTTCGCGCATTCAGGTTGCGCTGACGCGCGTCTACAACACCGTGCTGCAGATGCGCGATGTGCGCACCCAGCTGGCGGACCTGCAGCGCCGCTTGCCAGAAGACGATTCATCCAAACCTGTGCGCGAGGCAGCCGCGGCCTTGGACAAGAAGATCGCAGCGGCACTTGAAGAATTGATCGATCTCAGAATTGTGGCCAATGAGGATTCGCTGGCGTTTCCGCTGGGCCTGGACGGCAAGCTGGCGACGCTCGCGATGAATGTATCCAGCGGCGCCGATTCGGCGCCTACCGACCCCGAGGCGCGCGTGTTTCAGAAGTACAGCGGGCAGTTGGATACCAGTCTGTCGCGCTGGCAGTCCCTGGTAGCGAAGGATATCGCGGAGTTCCAGAAGCTGGCGGCCGGGCGTGCGTTAGGGCCGGTGATACTGCATTAGGCTTGCCGATCTAGCGCCTCGCAGCCCGCCGCGCGCGGGCCACGAACATCACGCCGAGTCCGGCCGCGATGAGACTCCAGGTGACCGGCTCGGGCGTTGCCACGCTGCCGAAGGCGATAAACGCGGTGAATCGCGTGGAATCGCCGATGCTTCCACCGCTGGTTATCAAAGTCACATTTGCGAAGGTAGGCGCCGCGGCGGTTGTGCCAAGCCGGTTCACCGAGTTAATGCCCACCTGCGATGTAAGCAAATTAATGGTCGCCAGGTCGAGACCCGAAACCGTCTGCGGGCTCGGCTCTATCGAACCTATGTTGGTTGGAACCAATGGGCCGTTCAGGCCAAAAAGGAAATTTCCCAAATTGTCGTCCACCTCAACCGAGACAACTTGCGCCTCGAGTTCCCACGACACCGAAGTGGTAACGGAACCGGTAAGACACCCTCCGCCGTCGCAGTGGACGACGGCGTTGTACATGATCGCGGCATTCAACGACCCGCCCGCGGCGACCAATGTAAGTAAGACTACAAACTTCTTCAAGATTTACCTCTTTAATTGAGTCTACAGCACTTTTCAAATCAAAAACGGAGGCGGACGGACAACTGGATCTGCCGGGGGGTCTCACCCAAGGGTACCGGCGTCGGAAATCCGGCCGCTCGACCGGTACGTCCGAACACCGCAATCCCGAAAGCGCTGCCCAGGATTGGATTGGGATTGTTCAGGTTGGCGTGATTCATGGCGTTATAGAAATCCGCGCGGAACATCAGGCGCGCCGACTCCGGCAGTCCTCTCACGGGGAATGATCGGCTGACGGAAGCGTCGAGGTTATAGAACCCCGGTCCGGTCAAAGCGTTTCGGCCCGAGGGCAGTCCCGTGCCGGGCGGAACGAAACCCGCGGCGTTCAACAGCAGTTCGCCGCCCGGGACCGGCGTGCCGTGCGCCGACTCCAGAGCGGGATTCACAATGCTGGCTCGAGCGAAACCCTTGATGCCGCCGAGGGCATAAACCGTATATGGGAATCCGGAACGGAAGGCTGCCACTTCGGACACAATCCAATCGCGTGTGACAAACTCGAGCGGCCCTTTACCGCGCGGGTGCGGCAGATCAAAGGTTGAGAGCAGGATCAGGTTGTGGCGTTCGTCGAAATCGGAATTGCCTCGGTCGCCCCGGCTATCGGTCGGAGTGTTGAAACCCGCGATCAGGCGCGCCGGAACTGCGGGTAATACTCGGGGATCGGTGAATCCGAAATCACTGAGATCGCGCCCCAGCGCATCGCTCTGATTGTCGATGGCGTGGCTCCACGTATAGGAGGCCTGGAGCAGACGCCCCCCGCGGCGATAGCGTGCTTGCGCCGCCAGGGCATAGTAATCCGAGAGTCCTTGATTGGCGCGATAGGTGATTAATTGGCCGGGAGGAATGCCGGGCTGCGATCCGTTCAGCAGCAGGTTGAATCCCAGGGTGTCATTGGTCAGCAAGCGCCGTCCCAGCGATGACAGGCCGTCTATTTCCAGGGTTAACGACTCCGTCACGCGCTGCTGCACTCCCAGGAACATGTTCTCCGCATAGCCGTTGCGCAGGCGCGGCTGGAAGAAGGTGAGATTGGGCACGCTGGTCTTCAGCGTGCGGAACTGCGCGCCCAGCGCCGGAAGCGCCTGCGCCACGGGCTGGCTGAAGTCCACCGCCGCTCCGCTGAAAGTGAGCTGCGCGAAATCCAGATTGTTGGTGCGCATGGTTTGCCACAGATTGTCGAACGGACGGTCATAGAAGATTCCGAACGCGCCTCGCAGCACCGTCTTGCCGGAACCCCACACGTCGTAAGAGAAGCCGGCGCGCACTCCCCAGTCGCCGTTGTCGGCGGAATACAATTGACCCGCCTGGCCACCCGCGAAATTCAAGGATGCGCTTTGCAGCCGTGACAGCAGATCCGTTCCGGGCCCCAACTGGAGCACCGCATCGCGCTGCTTTCCAACGCTGCGCGGCGATCCGTAGGCGTCATAGCGCAAGCCGAAATTCAGCGCCAGCCGCGAAGTGGCGCGGAATGCGTCCTGAGCGAAAGCGAAATACTGGCGGTTTCGATAGGTCCGGCTGAAATCGGGTGTTGCAGGATGCGCCAGGTCCTGACGGTCGATGCTTGCGAACAGCACGTCGGGTGTTCCGTTCGCGAAACGGGTGAGCGTGTTGAATTGATACAAGCCGTCGCGCTGGGGTGCGAAGAATCCGTCGATGTTGCGCAGCAGCACACCCGCGCCGACGGTGGTGACATGCCGGCCGTGGGTCCAGACCAGATTGTCCAGCAGCTCGGTGGTGTGGTTGTTGTTTTGAAAGGGGTACACGGAATTGCTGCCCGGCAGCGCGAGTTGCACGGTACCGGTGGGCAAGGCGGCACGCACGCGAAGCGTGGCCAGTCCGGTGTCGTCGTGGTTGTAGCCGACTTCATCGATGCTGTAGCCGAATCGCGCTTCATTGGTGAGCCCGGGTCGGATTGAATATTCGTGGCTCAGTACGGCCCCAACGCTGGTCTGATCGAACGGCGAAGTGAATTGCGAGTACGGGCTCCACAGGAAATCCGGGCGTTCGAGCCGGGCCACCGACACGCGGGCGGTGAGGTGATGCGCACCGCCGGGAGTAATGTAATCCATCCGAGCGAGGCCCAGCGAACGGTTGATGGAGATAGGCGGAGCCAGGGTCGTCTTCACCACGCAACCCGCCGGAGCGGTGAGCACACAGGGCCCGGCGTCAGCGGCCAAGATCGGCGCGGGATACTTGTTCAGCAGTGCCGCGGCTACGCTCCCGGCGGGCAGAGCGGCGGCCAGCGCGCGCGACGGGAAATAGAACGTCTGCGGATCGTCCAGGCTGCGGCCTTGAAAATGTTCGTAGGCGGCGGAGAAGAACAAGCGGTCGCGCAGGAGAGGGCCGCCGGCTTGAAACCCCGGCTGGAACTCGCGCTGCTTCTGCCGTCCCACGCCGGTGAGGTTGCGTTGGAACGTATTCGCGTCTAGCGCCTCGTTGCGCATGTAGAAATAGCCCACGCCGTGCCATGCGCTGGTTCCCGCTTTAGTCACGGCGTTGGCCACGAAGCCGGAGGTGCGGCCGTACTGCGCCGAGAAGTTGCTGATGGAGACACGATATTCCTGAATCGCTTCCGGCGCTAGCGGAGTCAGCGGGCCGGTGATCAGGTAGTTATTGTTCTCCACGCCATCCAGCAGGTAATTCGACGACGAGGGTCGCTGCCCGTTTACCGAGAGCCCGAGCCCGCGCGAAATGCCGCCATCGGAAGTCACCGCCGGCAGCGTGAACAGGAGCGAGTAGACATCGCGTCCGGGGAGCGGGAGGTTAGCCAGCTCGAGCGGGTCAATCACGGCTGACACGGTGCTCTCCAGCGCGCCCCGGCGGCCGCGCAGAGCGTCGAAGTTTCCCGAACGGCTGTCGTCCACATCGGGGCCATAGAAGGTGACTACCGCCTTGGTGCCTTGCAGAAAAACGCTGCGATAGACGCCGGCCTCCCAGACGTCGTTCAGCGGCCGCAGCAGAAAACTGAGGTCGAGCCGGCCGGCTACATCGAGCTCCATCTCCTGCGCCTCTTGAGATTGATACCGGTCAGAGGTAGTGCGCACGCGATAAGTGCCGGGAGGCAGCAGGGGAAGGAAGTAGTAGCCGTCGGGATCGCTGAGCGCCGTGGCGCTGGTATTAGTAGAGTCGTCGGCGCAGGCGATGGCGGCGCCCGCGATGGGACGGGCGGTTCGGGAATCCAGGACGCGGCCGGAGATCAAACCCTGGGTGGTTTGGGCGGGCACCACGCCTGCCGACAGTAGTAGAATCGCCGCCAGCCTTTGCAAGATTCAGAATACAGTAGAGCAGGCGTGGAAAATGTGGAGACCGCGTATAATGTCGTCAAGTGCGATCTATCCTGCTTCTTGTTCTGCTGGGTGCCGCTGCGCGGGCGGATATCGTCACCTGCGGGTGCGATCTGGCGCGGCCGGAGACCATGGAGGCGCGCCAGTGCAGTCTGTGCCGCGAGGCTGAGAAGCAGCCGGCTGACGTAAAGGTATTCGTGCTGAAGGACGTCAATCCCAGCAAGCCGGGACGCTGGCTGGTGCTTCCGCGTGTGCATCCGCGATCGATGGAATTGCTGGACCCCGCTCTGCGCGCGGAACTGTGGAGCGCCGCTATTGCCAAAGGCCGCGCCCTGTTCGGCGATGACTGGGCGGTGGCCTACAACAGCCCATCGGTCCAGACGCAGTGCCATGTGCACGTCCACATCGGGAAGCTGATGCAGGGCGTCGAGACGGACCGCTTCATCACGGTCACTAAGATTGAAGACATCCCGCCTCCGCCGCCCGGCGAAGGGTTCTGGATTCATCCGCAAGGCAACCTGTTCCATGTGCATACGGGCGAACAGATCACCGAGACCGTTCTGCTGAGGTAAAACATGCCGCTGCTCGATATCGCGAAGCTGCCAACCGCGGAAAACGCGGCGATTCATTTGCATCCGTCCGACAATATTGCGGTGGCGCGCGTGCCCATCGCCGCGGGACAGGAGCTGCGGATCGACGGCGTCGCGGTGACGGCGCAAGATTCGATTCCCGCCGGGCACAAAATCGCACTGCGAACGATTGCGGCCGGCGAAAGCGTGATCCGGTACGGCCAGTTGATGGGCCGCGCACGGATGCGCATCGAGCCGGGACGGCATGTGCACACGCACAACGTATCGTTCGAGGAGCTGGAGTTCGATTACGAATTCCCGATCGGGGACATCCCCTTCCCCGCCCCGCCCGCACGCATGCCGACTTTTCTCGGGTACCGGCGCGAGGACGGCCGCGTGGGGACGCGCAATTACATCGCGGTGGTGGCGGCCAGCAACTGCGCGGCGCACACGGCTGAGCTGATCGCGGCGAGCTACGACGACGAGCCGCTGCCGGGCAACGTGGATGGCGTGGTGGCGTTTCCGCACGGCGAAGGCTGCGGACACACCATCGGGCCGGACACGCGCCAGTTGCAGCGAACTCTGGCGGGCGTTCTGGACCATCCCAACGTGGCAGGCGCGATCATTCTCGGGCTGGGCTGCGAGGTGAACCAGATCGATCACTATCTGGGCGCGGGCTCGCCTCGGACGGACCGTCTGGTGGGAATGACCCTGCAGTCGAGCGGCGGCACGCGAGCCACGGTGGAAGCAGCGCGGCAGTTCATCGGCAAGATGATGGAGCGCGCGGCTGAAGAGAAGCGCGCGGAGACGCCGGCATCGAAAATTGTTCTGGGATTGAACTGCGGAGGATCAGACTCGTTTTCGGGAATCACCGCAAATCCGGCGCTGGGGTGGTGTTCAGACCGGCTGGCCGAGCTGGGCGCTTCGGCGGTGCTGGCGGAGACCACGGAAATTTTCGGCGCCGAGCATTTGCTGGTGCGGCGGGCGCGGAATCGCGCGGTGGCCGAGAAGCTACTGGGGTTCGTGCGCGGCTATAAAGATTACCTGCGGCGATTCGGCGGCAGCTTCGACGATAATCCATCGCCGGGGAATAAAGAAGGCGGGCTGACCAACATACTCGAGAAATCATTGGGCGCGGTGGCCAAGGCGGGCACGTCACCGCTTACCGACGTGGTGGATTATGCCGAGCGCATCGGGTCGCCGGGCTTCGTGTTCATGAATACGCCGGGATATGATCCGGTGTCACTCACCGGCCTCGCGGCGGGCGGCGTAAACCTGATCGCGTTCACTACCGGACGTGGGAGCGCGATCGGGTTTCCAACGATTCCGGTAATCAAGATTGCGACGAATACGCCGATGTACAAGCGCATGCGGGACAACATGGATGTGAACGCGGGGCGCATCGCGGATGGAGAGGCGACGGTGGCCGGAATTGGCGCCGAGATATTCGATCTGGTGCTACGGGCCGCCTCGGGAGAGCGGACGGCAAGTGAGCGGCTGGGGCACAAGGAGTTCGTTCCGTGGCGAATCGGTCCCGTGTTGTAACACAGGGCCATGCCCTGTACTACTGGTGCGGGTACAATAGGAGATATGCGGTTTATCGGCGGACTACTGTTGTGCGTGCTTTCCCTATCGGCGCAGGATAAATCAAAGCCGATTCTCGACAAGGCCGCGTTCGAGGCTTATGTCCGGCACCTGTTGGTGGTGGTGGCAGAGGTGCAGGTAAAAGTTGACGATCCGAAGCCGTCGGACGTGCCAGGGCTGGATCGGGTCGACGTGCACTTTACCTTTGGCCCGAACACTCGCGACGACGTGTTCTACATTTCCAAGGACGGGAACAAGATCATCCGCGGCGAGGTATATGATCTGCATCAGAATCCGTTTCAGTCCGATCTGGACAAGCTGAAGACGGACCTTTCACCGAGCTTTGGGACTCCGGGCGCGCCGGTGGTGCTGGTGGTCTTCAGCGATTTTCAATGTCCGAATTGCAAGGAAGAGGCCAAGACCCTGCGTGACAATCTGAAGACCGGGCGGGTGGCGGAGAAGGTCCGGCTCTACTTCAAGGATTACCCGCTAATCACGCTGCATCCCTGGGCGAAGGCCGCGGCCATCGCGGGCCGCTGCGTTTTCCGGCAGAGTCCCACGGCCTTCTGGCAGTATCACGACTGGATGTATGAGCACCAGGGCGAGATAAACGGCGACAATCTCAAATCGAAGGTAGAAGAGTTCGCCCGGACCGTATCCGATCTGGATTCGCTCCAGTTCGGCCGCTGCGTCGACACCAAAGCCACGGAAGCGGAAGTGGACAAGGAGATGGCCGAAGGGAAAGCGCTGAGAGTGGATGGGACGCCCACCATGTTTCTGAACGGAAGGCGGCTGGTAGGCAACTATCCCTGGGCGAACCTGGAACAGCTGATCAATTCGGAAACCGACTATCAAAAGACCGCCAAAAACGCCGGCGAGAAGTGCTGCGAAGTCAAAATTCCTTCGCCGTTGAACAAGTAGCCTGGCGCAAGCATGCGACTTCCTCTGCTGTTCGCCCTGGCCGGCGCTCTTGTCGCGGCCGAGTTCGAGACCAACGAGTACCTGGATTACATCAAGTTTCTAGCGTCGCCAGAATTGAAGGGCCGGGCCACTGGCTCGCCCGAGCTGGAACGCGCCGCGGATTTCATTGCGGGGCAGTTCCGGTCCATGGGTCTGAAGCCTATCCATGGCAAGAGCTACTTCCAGGATTTTGAGGTTACCACCAGCGCGCGGCTGGGGCCGGGGAACCAGTTCACCTATATCAGCAACCATCGCAAGACCACTCTCAAACCGCAGCAGGATTTCGTGCCCATGAATCTTTCTGCCGCGGGCCGAGTTACCGGCACGGTGGTATTCGCGGGCTACGGCATAACGGCGCCCGAATATCATTACGACGATTACGCGGGCATCGACGTGAAGGACAAGATCGTACTGGTGCTGCGGCACGAACCGCAAGAGGCCGACGAGAAGAGTGTTTTCGAGGGCAAATCCTACACCGGGCACTCGCAGATCGCAGCCAAGGCGACGAACGCGAAGATGCACGGGGCGAAGGCGGTGCTGCTGGTGAACGATCAGGCGGCGCATCCCACGGATTCCGAGCAGCTGGATAAATTCGGGTCGACGGCCGGACCCGGGAACGCCGGGATCGAGTTCGCGCAGGTAACCGCCGAGGTGGCAAACCAGTGGCTGGCGCTGGCGGGCAAGGATCTGGCGAAGATCGAAGCCGGGATCGACAAGACGCTGCATCCGGAATCGTTCGCTCTGCCGGATTCGCTGGAAATGGATCTGCGGGTAGACGTGCGCCGCGAAGTTAAGACGGTGCACAACGTGGGCGGCTATCTTCCGGGCGACACCGCCGAGTACATCGTGATCGGCGCGCATTATGACCACCTGGGGCTGGGCGAGCAATATTCGCTGGCGCCGTCGATGGCCGGCACGGTGCATCCCGGCGCCGACGACAACGCATCTGGAACGGCGGGCGTGATGGAACTGGCGCGCTGGTTTTCACAGAACCCCAGGCATAAGCGCGGGTTCCTGTTCCTGACCTTCGCGGGTGAAGAACTGGGGCTGCTGGGATCGGGCTGGTACGCCGATCATCCGGAGCTGCCGCTGCGGGACGCGGTGGCCATGATCAACATGGATATGATCGGGCGGCTGCGGGATCGACGAGTGTATCTGAGCGGCGTGGGCACGGGGAGCACGTTCGCGAAGATCGTGAACGAAGCCAATACGAAACACGGATTCGAAGTGGACTTGTCCGAGAAGGCCGGCTACGGCTCCAGCGATCATACTTCCTTCACCACGCACTCGGTGCCGATTCTGTTCTTCTTCTCGGGACTGCACAGCGACTATCACAAGCCCAGCGACACGTGGGATAAGATCGACGCGCCGCAGGCGGTGAAGCTGCTGGCGCTGATCGCGGATATTGCAGACCGTCTGTCGGAGGATGCCGAGCGGCCGCAGTTAGTGCGTGTCGCGCCGCCGCAGGCCCCGGCCGATCCGCATAAGAGCGGCAAGGTGTCGGGGTATGGTCCGGATTTCGGCAGCATCCCGGACTTCGCGGAGCTACCCAACGGCGTGCGGTTCGCGGATGTCCGCCCCGGTTCGCCGGCGGCGAAGGCGGGATTGAAGGCCGGTGATATTCTCACCGAGTTCGATGGCAAGCCAATCCAGAATTTGTACGATTTTACGTACGCCCTGAGGGCCAAGAAGCCCGGCCAAGAAGTACTGGTTAAGGTCATCCGAGGGGACCAGGCAATTGAAGCCAAGGTACTACTGACCGAGCGCCGGTGAGGCCGCATACTGGCCTTGTCATGAGCTCTGCAACGTTCCTGGATACAGTACCCGCCGGTTCCCTAAAGCGCGCTCTCCTCCTGCCGCCTTTGATTCTGCATCCGTTCGCGGACCCGGCGGGTCCAGAACGGTTGATGGCGAGTTCGCACGCCAGCCTGGTACTACAAGGCATGCTGCCCGCGGGCGATGCGACCGCTTCCGAACTGGACCGGTCATTGATGACCGGACGATTTTCGGAAGTACAGATGCTGTACTACGTCGGCAAGGACCTGTTGCGCTGGATCGATCAATGCATGGAATTCGTGGCTGGCAACGCGGGCGAAGTGCCGGCTGGTATCCAGCGGCAGAGTTTCGCCGCGCTGCTGGTGCAGGATGCGCCGCCCGCGGTGGAAGCCAAGCTTCGCAAATGGGGCGTGGCGGATTACAAGTCCATCTTCGCGCGCGCCATCGGACTGAATTGTTTATTCGCCGATGCCCCTGGAGTGGATGTGCTGGCTGCGGAATTCGTCCGGAACTATTTCCGGTATGCGGACCAGATGTTCGCCGGCTATCAGAGCCAGACGTCATTTACACGAATCACGGCGGCGGACTTCGAGTTTGAGCTGTATTCGTCGGGCGAGTATTCGCGAATGCTCGAGCGGCAGTGGATGGATTAAAGGACAGGGCATGGCCCTGTGCTACGCGCGTTGCCTACGCTACATTAAAAGCAGGGATGAACCAGACTAAAGACACCGCCCAGCTTGCTGAAATCGCGAAGACCGTCCGCCGCGATATTATTCAGATGATTACGGCCGCCAAGTCCGGCCATCCAGGGGGCTCGCTCTCGGCCGTCGAGATCCTGGTGACGTTGTTTTTCGATGTGATGCGTCACGATCCCGCCAATCCGAAATGGCCGGATCGCGACCGCTTCATTCTCTCCAAGGGCCATGCGGCGCCGGTGCTCTACTCGGTGTTCGCCGAATGCGGCTACACACCCAAAGATCAGTTGAATACGTTGCGGCAGATGGGGTCCATCTACCAGGGGCATCCGGACGTGCGCTTTATTCCTGCGTTGGAGGCATCCACCGGATCGCTGGGTGAAGGGCTGTCGCTGGGCCTGGGCATGGCGCTGGCCGCGAAGCTTGACCACAGCCCCGCGCGCGTGTTCGTGGTGCTGGGCGATGGCGAAATTCAAGAAGGCCAGGTTTGGGAATCCGCGATGTTCGGCGGCGACAAGAGCGTGGACAACATCGTGGCCATTGTCGACTACAACCACATCCAGCTGGACGGCTTCGTGAACGATATCATGCCGCTGGATCCGCTGCCGGAGAAGTGGCGCAGCTTCAACTGGCACACGCTGGAAGTGAACGGGCACAGCATCCCGGAGCTGCAAGCAGCTTTTGCCGAAGCGGCCGCCACCAAAGGCAAGCCCACCGCGATTATCGCCCACACCATCAAGGGCAAGGGCGTATCATTCATGGAGAATAATCCGAAATTCCACGGCGTGGCTCCCACCCACGAGGAGATGGAAAAAGCAATGCTGGAGTTAGCCTGAAATGGAAGCGAAAACAAAGTTCGAAGTTAAGCTCGGGATGGCCACCCGCGAGGCCTTTGGCAAAGCGCTGGTAGAACTGGGCCGCGACAATCCCGCGATCGTGGTCTGCGACGCGGACCTTTCGAAATCGACATTCACCAGCTTATTCGCCAAGGAATTTCCGGAGCGCTTCTTCGAGTGCGGCATCGCGGAGGCCAACATGGTGGCCATCGGCTCGGGCCTGGCCAGCAGCGGCAAGGTGCCGTTCGTCTCCAGCTTCTCCTGCTTTGCGATGAACAAGGGCTTTGAGCAATTGCGCGTGACGGCCGCTTTTCCCTGCGTGAATTTGAAAGTGGTGGGCACGCACAGTGGCATCTCAATCGGCGAGGACGGCCCTTCGCAAATGAGCATTGAAGACCTGAGCCTCGCTTGTTCCCTGCCGGGCTTTACGGTGCTCTCGCCGGCGGATGAGGTGGCCATGGCGGCGCTGGTCCGCGGCGCTGCGGCGCAATACGGGCCCTTCTTCATCCGGGCTGGGCGCATGAAGGCGCCACTGATCTATCCGGTCGGACAAAAGTTCGAGATCGGCAAGGCGATGCGCCTGTGCGACGGGCGCGATCTCACCATTATTGCGACGGGCCTGCTGGTGGCGGAGGCTCTGCTGGCGCACGATATTCTGGACACCGAAGGGGTCTCGGCGCGGGTGCTGGACTTCCACACCATTCAGCCGTTGGATCGGGCCGCGATCGGCGCCGCCGCTGCCGAAACCGGCGCCATTGTGGTGGCCGAGGAGCACCTGGCGGATGCGGGATTGGGTGTGCGGGTGGCCAAGGCGGTCGCCGAAACGCATCCATGCTGCATGGAATTTGTCGGTTTGCACTCGTACGCCGAATCAGGCACGCCGGAAGGTTTGCTCGATAAATACGGGATGCGGGCGGCGAATATTGTGGATGCGTGCCGGCGGGTCCTGCAGCGCAAGCGCAGCTTGTGAGCGGGACTACAAGAAGGGGTCCGGGAGGACCCGCGCGGGCCTCGCAGGATCCTCCTGCCGCTGCATTTGGAAACAATTCGATACTTTTTTGTTGCACTGAGGCGCAAAATGGTGCATGATGTCTGACAGTCCTCGCTCTGGGGGGGCCGCGCGGGATTCGGAAGCTTCGCTCGCGCGTATGCTCGTGGCCCTGGTGAATGAGCGGGATTTGGAGCTGGCCCGCGTCTCGCGTTTGTTGCATGACGAGATCAGCCAGGTCCTGAGCGCGGTAGGATTGCAACTCGACGTGATGCGGATGGATTTCGCGCCTCTAGTACCGGAAATCGCTGGACGCACAGCAGAGATTCAGGGCGTTTTGGAAAAGGCTATCGTCCATCTCCGCGACCTCAGTTATGAGCTTAATCCTTCCGTGGTGGAGCGGGCCGGATTGCAGTCGGCCCTGGACCGGCTGGTGGGGCGGATCCGCCAGTCGTTCGCAGGACACATCCGGCTGCATTACGACGCTATCGCGCGCATTCCGACGGCGCCGGCCACGGTGCTTTTCAAGATAGCCGAATACGCGGTGGAGCAAGCTTCCAAACAGCCCGGATGCAAGCAGATCGAGATCCACGTGAAGCGCGCGCAGCGCGAGTTTGTTCTGGACGTGACCGATGACCGTCCCAAGCGCGCCAAGCCCGGTCCCGTCGACAGTCCGCAGGCGATCGGCAAACTGCTGGCCGAATATTATGCCGCCCAGAGCGGCGTGACGCTGACAGAAAAACACGTCCCTGCCAGGGGCACAACCGTGCGAGCCGCCGTGCCCGCCCCGGATTCAAACGCGGGGAGTTGAACATGCTCAACCAAGTGCTCCTGGTGGACGATCACAAGATCATGCGGGACGGTATCAAGGCGATCTTGAAGCACAGCGGCGACTTTGAGGTGATCGGCGAGGCCGAAAGCGGGTCGGATGCCATCCTGTTTTGCAAGAAGAAGCGTCCGGACATCATATTGATGGATATTGGCCTGCCCGGATTGAACGGCGTCGAGAGCACCACGGAGATTCTGCGGCATTGTCCCGAGGTAAAGATCGTCATCCTCTCGATGTATGACGACGAGCACTCGGTGGTGGGCGCCATTCGTTCCGGGGCGCGCGCGTTTGTGCTGAAGAAAGCGTCGGACAACGATCTTCTGGAGGCGTTGCGCACGGTGGCGAAAGGCGGATCGTATTTGAGCCCGCAGGTTTCGGATCGTCTGCTGCTGCGCATCCAGCGCGGCGACCTGGACGCGAAGCCGATGCCATCCGCGCTGGACGGATTATCCCCAAGAGAGCTACAGGTGCTGCGTCTGGTCGCCGAGGGGAAGACCAGCAAGGAAGTGGCGGTGTTGTTGAATCTAGGTTTGCAGACGGTGCGGAGTTATCGCAAGACCATGATGAAGAAGCTTGGCGTGAACAACGTGGCGGGATTGACGCAGCTCGCGCTGGCGGCTGGCATCACGCGGTTTCCGGTGCCGGAATTTCAGAAAACCCCGTAGGCGCTTCTTTGGGAGCGCCGATTCTGAGCCGCGACCAAAGGAAGCGTTCGGCCCGCTGAACAGAAGAGAAACGCACCGCCGTGTACTACTACTACAGTCCAATTTTTCTGCAGCCCGCGACGATTTCCGACCGGCCCATGTGGGGCAGGTTAGCAACCTGCGGGACGCTTTCCAAGCGGCCCTGTCCGGGTTCCCGCAACGGCTTCAGCCTTTGGTGCGGCTACGCTGCTCTACGGGGCAGGTTAGCAACCTGCGGCCGTTTAGCAATAGGCCTCTGGCAGGCGAAACCGCCTGCCCCACCCCTTTTTCAAAAAAACCCTCGGGCGCGAAAGAAAGCTAATAATAAACGCGGATACCTGGTGTGTGCGCTGCTGCTCTGTCTGGCTGCGAGCGCGCAGAACAATCAGCCCTATCGTCCGCAAGTGCATTTTTCGCCGAAGCAAAACTGGACCAACGACCCCAACGGGCTGGTTTACTTCGAAGGCGAATATCACCTCTTCTTCCAATACAATCCGTTCGGTGACACGTGGGGTCACATGAGCTGGGGTCATGCGGTGAGTCGCGATCTGGTTCACTGGCAGGAACTGGCGGTGGCGCTGCCGGAAGAAGACGGAGTGATGATCTTCACGGGGAGCACGGTGGTAGATGAAAACAACACCAGTGGGTTCTGTACCGGGGGCAAGCCGTGCATGGTGGCCGTGTACACCGGGCATTCACCCAAACTGCAGACGCAGAACCTCGCCTATAGCAATGACCGCGGTCGCACCTGGACGAAGTACAGCGGTAATCCGGTGCTCAATCTGAATCTGTCCGATTTTCGCGACCCGGGGGTGTTCTGGTCGGCGCAAGCAAAGCGATGGATAATGGCGGTGGCGCTGCCATTGCAGCATCGCGTTCAGTTCTACGGATCGGCGGATCTCAGGCGCTGGAATCTGGTGAGCGAGTTTGGTCCGGCGGGGGCAACCAGCGGCGACTGGGAATGTCCCAGCTTGTTCGAGGCGCCGGTTGAGGGCCCGCGGGGAGGAACGCGCTGGGTGCTTAAGGTGGGACTCAATCCTGGCGCGCTCCAGGGCGGGTCTGGCGAACAATACTTCATCGGGAGCTTCGACGGCACTCGCTTCGTGAACCAAAACCCGGATTCAACCACGCTCTGGACCGATTATGGCAAAGACTGCTACTGCGCGCTGACGTTCAACGGGCTTCCGAAGAGCGAAAAACCGGTGATGCTGGGCTGGATGAACAACTGGCAGTACGCGAACCAGGTCCCAACCAGTCCGTGGCGAGGGCAGATGACCATTCCGCGTACGGTGACGCTTCGCGAATATCCTGAAGGATTACGGCTGGTTCAGCAACCGGTGCTGCGGCGTTCGGGACAGCTGGATCTTCGGAATCATGCGAAGGTGAATGCGCCATATGAGCTGCGCGCGACGGTGCATTTGGGCGCGGCGGAGGAAGTGGGCTGGAAGCTGTTCGGGTCCGCTGGCCAAGCGACCATTGTGGGCTACGATGTGAAGCGGCAGGAGCTATTCGTGGATCGCACGCATTCGGGAGTGGTGGACTTCAGCGGCCAGTTTCCGGCGAGGACGGTGGCGCGGCTTGAAGCGCGCGGATCGCTGGAAGTCGATATTGTGGTGGATCGGTCTTCGGTGGAAGTATTCGCGCAACAGGGGCGCGTGGCTATGACGAATCTGGTCTTTCCCCTGGCTGGCAGCAGCGGGGTTGAATTTTATAGTCGTGGGGGGAAAGCGGTGGCGACTTGGAAACTGGAATCAATTGGGCGCTGAGATGGAAACTCCCTGGGGGCCGCTCGAAGTTTCGGATGCGCATGTGCATTTTTTCTCAAGGCGATTTTTTGAAACTCTTGGGCCTATTGAGACGGTACAGTCGGCGCTAGGCTGGGATCTTCCAGAGACCGATCCGGCGCATCTTGCGGAAACCTGGGTGCGAGAGATGGACCGCATCGGGGTGCGCATGGCTTGTATTATCGCCAGCACTCCGGGCGATGAAGACTCGGTAATTGGCGCGGCGCGGCTGTATCCGGATCGGTTTCGCGCATATGCGATGGTGAATCCTACTGATCCGGACTCCGCCAAGAACGTGGAGGCCGCGCTGGCGACTGGCCTGCTGCGCGGACTCTGTTTTTTTCCGGCAATGCACCGTTATAGCATTCAGGACCAGCGGGCGGCGGCGCTGCTTGATCTTGCAGCGGCGAAAGCGGGAACCGTGGCGTTTGTACACTGCGGGGTATTGAGCGTCGGGGTGAGGCGGAAGCTGGGGCTGCCATCGCCGTTTGATATGCGCTTTTCGAACCCCATCGATATGCATGCTGTCGCGTTACGCTATCCGCGTCTGCCCTTTGTAGTGCCGCATTTCGGAGCGGGATATTTTCGCGAAGCGCTAATGCTGTGCGACCTTTGTCCGAACGTTTTTCTGGACACATCCAGCTCAAACAGCTGGATGCGCTATGAAGACGCTCACGACCTGCGGACCGTTTTCAAGCGGGCGCTGGAGGTCTGTGGGCCGAAGCGGCTGCTGTTTGGCAGCGATTCAAGCTTCTTTCCAAGGGGCTGGAACGCGACCGTTCTGGAAGCGCAGATGACGGCGCTTTATGAGATCGGCGTGAATGCGGATGTGGCCCGGGCAGTTCTCCACGAGAATCTGCATCATTTGCTGCCCTGAAAGATGCAGGGGACGCGACTCAGGTTGCTGGTGTTCGCGCTGGCTCTCGCGGGCCTGTTTCTGCTGGTCAATTGGTCCGCATACGACGGCTTTTTCAGCGGCGACGACCTGGACAACATGGGCAACGCTCGCCTGATGAAGTGGCGCGATATCGGCCGCGTGCTGGCCGAAACTTCGCTGGTGCATTCAAGCGCATTTCGCGCCGCCGGGTATTCGTACTATGTGCTGTTGACCCGCTGGGCCGACATGAACTATTGGCCCTATGTCGCCGTTATCCACGCCATCCATCTGCTGAACGTGCTGCTGTTGTGGATGCTGGCGCGGGCGCTGGGTGCGGATGTTCCAGGAGCGGTAGCGGCCGCCATCCTGTATGTCTTCCATGCGGCTGCCTTTGACATTTATTGGAAGCCGATGTACATCTTCGACCTCCTGTGCGGGACTTTGGTGCTGGCGGCGCTGCTGGCGTACGTCCGAGGCTGGCTGATTCCGAGCGTGATCTTCTTCTGGGTGGGATTGAAGAGCAAGGAATCGATCATCTTCCTGCCTGTGGTAATCGCGGCCTACGAATTCTTCCTCGGCGGGCGCAGGTGGAAACGTATGCTGCCATTTCTGGCTGTCTCTTTCCTGTTCGGGCTGCCCGCCCTGTTCGCAAACGGGCACCGCGATAATACCTACACTTTTCGATTTACGCCGGCTGCGGTATGGCAGAGCGCGACATTCTACGCCCGCTGGTTGCTGCTGGTCCCCTACGCGGGATTCCTGGTGCTGCTGGTCCCGTTCCTTTTCAAAAACCGACGGGTTTGGTTCGGGGTCTGCACGTTTCTTGCGCTATTGGGGCCGATGCTATTCCTGCCTGGGCGCCTCTTTGCGGGGTACCTCTATGTACCGCTGCTGGGTCTGGCGATCGCATTGTCGGCAATCAACCGGCCGGCTTGGGCCGCCGCATTCTTCTTGGTGTGGATTCCGTGGAACATTTTCCAGTTCCGCCAGGAGCGCCGCGACGAACTGATCGCCGCCCAGGATCGCCGAACCTGGGTGACGAGCGTGGAGAAGATGTTTCGCGTCCGTCCGGACGTCGATACGATTGTCTACGATCGCGCTCCCACGGATCTCGGCAGCCTGGGAATGGCCGGGCTGCTGGCCAACTATCATCCGCTCAGGGCCGCCAAAGCCGTCTGGCTTGGCTCGCCGGAAAGCTCCACGGCGCTTGATCACCCGCATTGCACGCTGGTGGTGTGGGATCCGAAGACCCGGCGCGCCGCGGCGGTGGCGCACGGGCCGGATGTCGCCTATATTCGCCTCGCGATGGACGCACCCATGTGGCAGCTGCGGCGGGGCTGGCCGGGCTATTCGGGAAGTGAGTCGCGCTGGATGGCTCCCAGCGCGTCCGCGCGTCTGTACCGGCCCGCGGGCGCACGCGTCTTCGAGGTTATTATTCCCGTAAGCCAATACTATCTTTCTCATATGAAAATGGGACGGCTCGAGGTGAGGATGAACGGCGTGCTCCTCGGAAGCGTCGCTCTGGAGAAAGACGAAGTGCTGACGGCCCGCCTGCCGTTTCCTCCCGGGCCGGAAGGATCGGTGGAAGTTGAGTTCGATGTTCAGCCGCCCTTGAAAAACCCCAATGGGTCGGGATATCTGGGACAGCCTATTGCCGCGTTCGGGTTTCCGGATCAGGCAAAATAGCGGCGCTGGCGGCGCTCACCGCCGGCAGAATCGCCAGCGACATCCTCGGGAAAGCGAACTTTCTTCCAAACTCGTCGATTACGTTTACCTGGCAGGTATACTGGCCCGGCTTGAGCTGCTTAAGCGGGACCTGCAGCCATACGGGGAGGATCCCGGCGCCGCGCTGGCTGAGTTTGCCGGCGCGCACCGGCGCGGATTCCATCACCTTCTGGTTGTCCTGATACAGCGCGATGCTGGCCGAGATGCTCGCGGTGCGCATATTCTGCGGAAGCGTGTCGGGTATCACCGGATCGTACACCTCGAAGAACACGAACAGCGTCTGGGCCGGACGGAAAACGCGCGTGACGTTGGGCACCAGCTTGTATCCGGAGGTATCGATGAGCGCGTTTTCGGCGAGCAGGCTCTTCTTGTTTTGGGCACCGGCGATCTGCTGCTTCAACGGCTCGCGCTGGTTGCTCAGGATCACCGAGCTGAGTCGCAACGCGGCGCCGGAACCCAGATCGGGAACCGTGAATGCCCGCTCATACGTGCCGGCCTTGCCCTCGCCATTCTCACGGACGGCGAAACGCAACTTGTACGCCCCGGGGCCGAGCGTGAAGCCGGTGTCGTATTGGATCTGCTTGCGGCCTACTTGCTCGGCGGTGGTCTGATCCACTTTGATGGGAATGGTATCGCGCACCGCGGCCACCAGGCGGTCCCGCGAATCGCGGACTTGCCCCACAAAATCCATTTCCGTGGCCGCTTTCGAGCCCTTGTTTTTGAAGGAGAGCGCCGATCCAGGAATCTTCACCGACACCGGTATGAAGTATTTGGCTTTGCTCAGGCGAAAATAATCCACTTCCACGGCGAGCGGCAGGCTGGTTACAGGATTGTCGCTCTCGAGCGATTGCTGCAGCTGTAGCTCTTTGTCCGCGCCGGTCATGCGCCCAAACGTGGCGGGCGCGAAATAGCCCTGGCGGTAATCGAGCTTGGCTTTGAGGTCCGACACCCGCGGAGCCAGCTTGATCTGGACGCGGCGATACTTGCCGTCTTCGGCGGTGTTCGCGCTGGCATAGGTAAGGATGTAGTAGCTGTCGATATCGGTCTGAATCTGGCGCAAGCCGACAGTCAGATCGTTGGAATCGAGCAGGGCTTTGCCGCCTGTTTCGGCGGCCAAGGTATACAGCGTTTCTTGCTGATTGTGAAAGCTGTCGCGCAACGAGCGCTGGCCCCTGCCGCTGTACAAGCTGGAGCCCACAGCCCCGGCCTGGGTGGCATCGCCCCCTGGAGCGGATGCGGTAAGCCCGCGCGCGTCGATCGGATAGAAGGCGACATTCGAGCGCACGGCCGTGTTCACCGTGGCGCGAAGCTGGGATTGATTGTCCACTCCGGTTTTCTCCACGCCGCCGGAGAAATAGACCAGCGCTTTCTTCTCGGGATGCAGCGCCAGCTTGCGCGCGGCGTCTTCTAGAGCGGCGAGCTTGCGGTCCGTATTGAAAATGTTGAACTCGGTTTCGTCGGCGACAAACTGTCCGCTTTGATCCTCGGCATCGGCGCCCGTGTCGGCCATGCCCGCCAGATCGGCGCCTTCGCCGATGTGGAATCCCTTGATGGTGGAAAGGAGCAGTTCGCGGTCGGCGGTGAAGTCGAGCAGAGTCTTGAGTTCGGTGGAGAAAACCATCACCGAAACCAGGTCGCTGGCGGTAAGCTGCGTGGCGACAAATTTCTTGGCGGCATCCACGGAACGGATCTGCTCGGCGGGCTGCATCGAAGAGAAATCGAAGAGCATCACGATCAGGCGGCGATCCTGAAAGCGCGAGGCCGTGTCCTTGTCTTCGATTGGAGGCGCCGCCGGAGGCGGAGTGGACGGGCGCACGAGTAACGCGGCGGCGTCCAGAGGCGGAAGCGCGGTTCGTTCCAGACGCTGCAACTCGCACGATTTCAATTGCTGGGGCTTGCCGTCTTCCAGCACGATGAAATCGTCTTTCGTGAGAGTCTGGATGGGTTTGCCGTTGCGGCCCAGGGCGGTGACATTGAGCACCACCACATTCACGGAACTCCGGAACGTGGCCGGCTGCTGCGGGAGACCCGATTGCGCCAGCAGAAGAGCGATGACGCCGGCTAGCGCGCGTTTCAAAACCGGAACCTCGCGGTAATCCCAACCGAGCGCATCGCGGCCGCGGAGATAGGTGTCCCAGCGTTGATCGCGTTCACCACGGTATTGATATTGGTGTAATTGACGTGGTTGAAAACATTGTTCGCTTCCATGCGAACTTCAAACCGGCGGCGCGATTCATCGAACGCAAAGGCGCGTCCGAACCCAAGATTCACCGACAACAGATCCGGGCCGGGGATGGTGTTGCGGCCGGCGTTTCCGAACTGCCCCAGTGGCGGAACGGTGAACGCAGCGGGATTAAAGAACCCGGTATTCGACGTCAGGCTGATGCCCGTCGCATTGGCGCGGCCGCTTCCGGTGCCGCTGGTTTGGGCCAACTGCGCGCTATTGCCCAGGACGCGAGCGGTGAGCGGAGTACCTGTCTGCGCCACCAGTGAACCGTTCAAAGTCCAATCCTTCAGCAGGCGCGCCGGCCAACCACCGGGGGCGAGCCGCGATTTGGGTCCGCCAACCGGCGACGTTAGGATCCCGTTCATGTCAAAGGAGTGCCGCCGGTCGAAACTGGAGAGCCCACGCTCGGCGCTGAGGTCAAGCCAGTTCTGGGCTACGGTGTTTCCAGCGCCGCCGAAGGTGGACGAATCGTCAATGGATTTCGAGAAGGTGTAGAAGGCCGTCATGGAAATGCCACCGCGGAACCGTCGTTGCGCGCGCACTTGCAGGGCATGATAAATCGAGTTTCCGTTGGAGGAATCAAAGGTGAATCCCACGGCGTTGCCGAGCTGATTTCTCTGCTGCAACGTAAGGCTGCCGGGAGGGCCTTGATTGGGCAGCGTGAGCACATCCAAGTGCGTGCCTTTGGTGCCAAGGTAACCCAGCTCGATGAAAAACCCCATGGGCAGATCATGCTGGATTTGAAGGTTCCAGGTTTGCGCGTAAGGAGTCTTGAAGAACCGGTCGACGGCGTATGTATTGGTGATGTCGGCGGGAGAGGTGGCCACAAAGCCTTGCGCCAGCGTGAGGACATCCTGGGGACTGGTGTTGATGCTGTTCGAAATAGCGAAGGGCGGCTGCTGCGCCAGTTTCGATCCCAGGCTGTTATAGGCTTGGCCGTTGTAATAGATTCCGTAGCCCGCGCGCACGATGGTGGATCGCTTGATGTGCGGAACCTTCCAGGCCAGCGCGAGCCGCGGCGAAATATTCTTGTATTGAGGATTGATCAGGCCGGCTGGAAATGATCCGGTGTACGGCCCCACCTGCCCTGGGATCACGACTGCAACCGCCGTGTAGCCAGGCGCGATGTCAAGGTTGGCGGCGCGTCCGTATTTTTCCGCCAGCGGAGAAAAGTATTCGTAGCGCAGCCCGAGATTCAGTGTGAGGCGCGGGTGCACTTTGAAATCGTCATTGACGAATCCGGTCCAGACGTTCTGCGCGAAGTAGGTGCTGGAGTCGCCATAGCGGATGGAACTGGATTGCGGCAGGCCCAGAAGGAAATCTGCGAAGTCATAGCCGGTATTGGGAACCGGACCCTGTGCGCTGAAGGCGCTGGTGGCGAGACCGGTGAAATTGAAAGTGCCGCGGCCGTTGGGATCCGTGCGCGTGCTGAGATCGCTGCGCCGGTATTCCACGCCGAACGTGAAAGAGTGGCGGCCGCGGATGAAGATCACGTTTTCACTAAAGGTCTGGCTCTGATTGCGCGTGAGAACCGCGTTGGCGTCGCGGAGCGCGCCGAAGTTGGTGAAGTTCAGATTCGGAGGGCCGAAGTTGATGGGATTCGTGGAGGTTCCGGCGATACCATCCAGTGCGGCGACATCCACGCCGAACGCAAAGAATGGCGTCGTGGTGCTGCGATTGCGGTTGAACGTGACCCGCGCATTGCTGATCAGGTGCGTGGAGAGATTGTGCGTCCATTGCAGGTTGGTATTCAATCCGAAGCCGTCGCCGGAATCGATAAATCCGAAAGGCTGCGCGGAATTTCCCGAGCGGCGCTGGGTGTTGAGACCGAAAGACAGGCGGTCGGCCTTGGTGACGTTGCGCTGCAGGCGTACGCCCAGGTTGTCGCTGTTCTGGGGGACAGAGGCGTAGAAGGCGTAGTTATTGATGGGGTCTGGCGAGTTGGGCAGCGGAATATATTTCAGCAAGCTGACGGCAATGGGATTGAGCTGTCCGCGCGGAATGACGTTGTGCTGGTACGGAGCATGCGTCGCCGGGTCATAGATCGAAAGGGGACCCGAGGATTGCACGGCTTGCGAGAAATCGCCTGTGCGCTCGGCCGCGGTGGGCACGGTGGCGAACGCGGTGTAGGGATTGCGAGCGCGAGTGGCGGAATAGTTGAACGAGAAAAATGTGGCGGGATCCTTGACCAGCTTGGGGAAGACCAGCGGTCCGCCGGCAACCACACTGAAGCGGCCCTGGCCATAAGCGGGTTGAAAGGCGTCGAGCCCGCTGATGGAAAACGGCCTGGCATTGAGCGCCGAGTTGTTCAGCGTGAACGAGATCATGCCGTGAATGCCGTTGGGGCGCCGGCGATTGCCGAATTGCGCGCCTCCGGGACGCCCGCCGCCTTGGGATCCGCCGCGGCCGCCGCCGGGTCCACCAC
>JALYHQ010000058.1 GCA_030776455.1 Acidobacteriota bacterium
GAAACCATGGCCTCTTCGGTGGCCACGCCCCTCGAAAAGCAGTTCTCTTCCATCGCGGGCGTCGATTCCATGACCTCGACCAGCGCGCTGGGCGCCACTTCCATCACGATTCAATTCGCGCTGGATCGCAATATTGACGCAGCCGCGCAAGACGTCCAGGCCGCCATTTCAAAAGCCGCACGCCAGCTCCCCACGGGGATGCCCGCGCCGCCTTCTTATCAAAAAGTGAATCCCGCCGACCAGCCCATCCTGTATCTGGCGCTCAGCTCGCCCACCCTGCCGCTCTCTACCGTCGACGAGTTCGCCGAGACGCTGATGGCGCAGCGCATTTCAATGATTGAAGGCGTGGCGCAGGTGGGAGTTTTCGGCTCTCAGAAATACGCCGTGCGCATCCAGCTGGACCCCGATGCGCTTTCTTCTCGCGGCGTCGGGATCGATCAGGTGCAGCAGGCGATTGCGTCCAGCAATGTCAATCTTCCCACCGGCACGCTCTGGGGCCGGCATCAATCGTTCACGGTGCAGGCCAATGGACAACTGATGCACGCGTCGGATTACCGGCCGCTGATCGTGTCCTATCGCAACGGCAATCCGGTTCGTCTGGAAGAGATCGGGCACGTCCTCGATTCGGTGGAGAACGATAAAGTAGCTAGCTGGTTCAGCGGCGAGCGCGCCGTGGTACTGGCCGTCCAGCGCCAGCCCGGCACCAACACCGTGGAGGTAGTGGACGCGATTCGAAAGCTGCTGCCCAGTTTCCGCGCACAGATTCCCGCCAGCGTGAGCATTTCGACGCTGTATGACCGTTCGGTGACCATCCGCGATTCCATCCACGACGTCAAGGTCACGCTGCTGATTACCATCGGCCTGGTGATCCTGGTGATTTTCTTCTTCCTGCGCAATCTGTCGGCCACCATCATTCCCAGCCTCGCGGTGCCGCTTTCGATTGTCGGCAGCTTCGCCGCCATGTACTTGCTCGGCTACACGCTGGACAACCTTTCTCTGATGGCGCTCACGCTGTCGGTGGGGTTCGTGGTGGACGACGCCATCGTGATGCTGGAAAACATCGTCCGCCACATGGAGATGGGCAAGGACCGCATGACCGCCGCGCGCGAAGGCTCGGCCGAAATCGGCTTCACCATCATGTCGATGACCATCTCGCTGGCCGCCGTGTTCATTCCGGTTCTGTTCATGAGCGGAATCGTGGGCCGTCTGCTGCATGAGTTCGCAGTGACCATCAGCGCCGCGATTCTTATCTCCGGCTTGGTCTCGCTCACGCTAACGCCGATGCTTTGCAGCCGCTTCCTGGCGCACAAGGAGCGAGCGCAGCACGGCGCGCTCTATCGTGCGTCCGAACGCTTTTTCGACGGTCTGCTGGCGCTCTACGATTGGGGCCTTAAGATCGTGCTCCGGCACAAGCTGGCCACCATGGGCGTCTCGTTGGTGGTGCTGATCGCAACCGGTTACATGTTCGTCATCATTCCCAAGGGGTTCATTCCCGTGGAGGACACCGGGCAGATCTTCGGCTTCACCGAAGCCGCGCAGGATATTTCATTCGAGGCCATGTGGGCGCATCAGCGGCAGGTGGCCGCCATTCTGAAAGACGATCCGAATATCACGGCGGTGATGTCCTCCATCGGCGGCGTGGGATTCGGCGCGGCGGGAAATTCCGGGCGCGTCTTCATGCATCTGAAACCGCGCAAGGAACGCGCGCTGGGCGCCGAGGGGATCATTCAGGAGCTGCGACCCAAGTTGTCCAAAATCCCTGGTATCAGCGTATATCTGCAGGTGCCGCCCACTATCCGCATCGGCGGCCAGCTTACCAAGAGTCTCTATCAGTACACCCTCAGCGGCACCGACTTCAAGGAGCTGCAATACTGGGCGCCCAAAATCGAGAGCAAGCTGCGCGAGAGTCCGGTGCTGCAGGATGTCACCACCGATCTGCAGCTCACCAGCCCGCAAGTGATGGTGAATATCGATCGCGACAAGGCGCTGGCGCTGCAGGTGAGCGCGGATCAGGTGGAGAACGCACTGTACAACTCCTATGGCAACCGCCAGATCTCGACCATTTACACGCCGTCGAATCAATACCAGGTGATCATGGAAGTGCAGCCTAAGGATCAGACGGACGCGGCCGCGCTCTCGAAACTTTACATCTCCGCGAGCAACGGGCGCCTGGTGCCGCTGGATGCGGTGGCCACCTTGACTCCCACGGTGGGTCCGCTCACAGTCAACCATACCGGCCAGCTTCCGTCGGTCACGGTTTCGTTCAATTTGAAACCTGGGGCGGCGTTGAGCCAGGCCGTGGAGACCATTGACACCAGCCTCACCGAGCTGCGGCTGCCGGTCACGGTCACTGGAAGCTTCCAGGGCAGCGCGCAGGCGTTTGAGACCTCGCTCAACAGCATGTGGCTGCTGCTGATTGTCGCGACGCTGGTGATTTACATGGTGCTGGGGATCCTGTACGAGAGCTTCATCCATCCGCTCACGATTCTCTCGGGACTGCCGTCGGCGGGGTTTGGCGCGCTCTTGACGCTGCTGCTCTTTCACATCGAGTTGAGCCTCTATGCGTTCGTGGGATTGATCATGCTGATCGGCATCGTGAAGAAGAATGCCATCATGATGATCGACTTCGCTCTGGACGCCCAGCGCAAGGAAGGCAAGAGCGCGGTGGAGGCGATTTATCAAGGCTGCCTGGTGCGCTTCCGCCCCATCATGATGACCACCGCCGCGGCGCTGCTGGGCACGCTGCCGATCGCGCTGGGGATCGGAGCCGGCGCCGAATCGCGGCGTCCCCTGGGACTCGCGGTGGTGGGCGGCTTGCTGTTCTCGCAGTTGCTGACGCTGTTTCTGACACCGGTAGTGTACATTTACCTGGATCGTTTCCAGAACGCGGTTGGCCGGGGTTTCACGCGCAAGAAGAAAACGGTGCGGGAGCAGCGAGTGCCCGAACCGGTGGGCGTGTGATGCGCTGCGCCATCTGCGTAGTGCTGGTGCTTGCATCCGCGCTGTCAGGACAGATGCGGGGCCAGCGCAAAGCGTCGCCGAAATCGGTTGAGACTGGACCGTATAAGATCCCCTCCCCGACCTTTCGCGGCACCCTCAAGACCATGGACAATTCCGAGATCGTGCTCCAAATGGAAGGCGACCAGACCGTCTCGATCCGGCGCACCCGCAAGACCAAATTCCTCCAGGATGGCAAGGATGTAAAGGCGTCCGGCATCGCCTTGGGGACGGCCCTGGAAGTGGATGTAACCGAAGGACCCGATTTGAAACCGGTGGCCCTGAAAGTAGTCGTCAAAGCCGCGCCCCCGGCCCCTTAATCCGACAACTGTGCGAGCGGCTGTCCCGCCCGCTATACTGCGTCAAAGGAGTACATCATCGAACTCCCGGCGAGCCTTACTTCTCAACAATCGGAAATCTTGACGGCTGACGCGGTCGGATTCCTCGAGGAACTGTCACGAAACTTTGAGCCGCGGCGTCAGGAGCTGCTGGCGAAACGCCGTGAGCGGCAGCGTGCCATCGATAGCGGCGCACTCCCGGACTTTCTCGCCGAAACGGAGTCGGTTCGCCAAGCGGACTGGACCGTCGCGCCGATTCCTCGCGATCTCGCGGACCGCCGCGTTGAAATCACCGGACCGGTAGACCGCAAGATGATCATCAACGCCCTCAACTCGGGCGCCAGCGTCTTCATGGCGGATTTTGAGGACGCCAACGCTCCCACCTGGGAGAACAATCTCGACGGCCAGTACAATCTGCGCGACGCCATCGCCGGTACCATCGCGTTTACCAGTCCCGAAGGGAAGCGCTATGCGCTGGCGCCGAAGATCGCGACGCTGATGGTGCGCCCGCGCGGATGGCACCTCGAGGAAAAGCACGCTTGCGTGGATGGGCTGGCGATCTCAGCCTCGCTCTTCGATTTCGGGCTGTTCTTCTTCCACAATGCCAAGGCGCTGGTGGCCAAAGGGTCGGGTCCATATTTCTATTTACCGAAGATGGAAAGCCACCTGGAAGCCCGGCTCTGGAATGACGTCTTCAATTTCGCTCAAGACCATGTCGGGGTTCCGCGCGGGACCATACGGGCGACGGTGCTGATTGAAACCATACTCGCGGCGTTTGAAATGGATGAAATTCTGTACGAGCTGCGCGATCATTCGGCGGGGTTGAATTGCGGCCGCTGGGATTACATTTTCAGTTTCATCAAGAAGTTCCGCAATTTTCCGAAGTACGTAATGCCGGACCGCTCGCTGGTCACCATGGACCGGCACTTTCTAGATTCGTACGTGCAGCTTCTCATTCGAACGTGCCACCGGCGCGGGATTCACGCCATGGGCGGCATGGCCGCGCAGGTACCCATAAAGAACGATCCTGCCGCCAACGATAGAGCTCTCGATAAAGTTCGCCAGGACAAGCTGCGCGAGGTGCGCGCCGGTCATGACGGCACCTGGGTGGCGCACCCGGGACTGGTGTCCATCGCCAAAGAGATTTTCGACGCCGGGATGCCGGAGGCCAACCAGATCGGCCGTGTTTTGGAACCCAAAAAAGTTTCGGCAGAGAATCTGCTCAGCGTGCCCGACGGACCCATCACCGAAGCCGGGCTGCGCTGGAATATCGATGTCGGGCTGCGCTATGTGGAGGCGTGGCTGCGCGGATTGGGGTGCGTGCCGATTTACAACCTGATGGAGGACGCCGCGACAGCCGAAATTTGCCGGTCGCAGGTCTGGCAATGGGTGCGGCACGGCGCGCATTTCGACGACGGGCGCGCCATCACGGCGGATTTTGTGCGGCAGGCGATTGGCGAGCAGCTGGTGAAGATCCGCCGGGAAATCGGAGTTGCCGGATTTAACCTGAGCCGCTTCGTCACGGCGGGGGATTTGATGGAGCCGATGATGACCGGGACTGAATTTCCCGAGTTTTTGACGCTGGCGGCTTACGAGTACATTGCCTAGGGCGCGGACGGTCGCTCTCCGTGCAGACAATGTATAATCAATTCACTCATGCATTACCTTAAATCTGCCCTTATTTTCCTGGGCGCGGCCATGCTCTGTCCAGCGCAAATGACTCCGGACCAGAAAATGATCGACCTGTTCCAGCTCTCGTCCACCTACGCGCTTAATTACGGGCCCGCGCAGTGGAAGCGCGATGCCTTCAAGTACGATCTCCTGGATCTCTCGGGCTGGCTCGACAAGGCCGCCAAGAGCAAGGACGATCTGGATTACTACGAAGTGCTGGTGGCCTACGTGGCCTCGCTCAATGACGCGCACGATCTGTTCGCGCTGCCCTCTGACTTTGAGGCGTACCTCGGCTTCAGCGTCGACATTTACGACGGTAAAGTGCTGGTGGATTATGCCGGCGCAAATGCGAACGGCGTCCCGTTTCCGGTGATCGGCGACGAACTGGTGTCCATCGACGGCGCCTCCGTCGCGGATCTGATGCAGTCCTTTGCGAATTACGCCGTCGCGGCGAATCCGCTTAGCAGCGGCCGCGTGGCCGCCGCCCTGCTGACGGATCGCATCCAGGCCTACATGCCGCATGCGCACATGGTTCCGGATGTGTCGACGGTCGTGATCCGGCATGCCGACGGGAGCACGGATGCTCTGTCGCTGGCTGGACCAAGACCGGAACGCCGCTGACGCTGATCGGTCCGGTGATCTCGCCGCATTCTTCCGCGACGCCTCCGGGCCGCGATCCGGCATCGGACACGGCGTTCACGGCGCTGCATCACCGCCTCGGCAACATGCGCGTTCACGGGCCCAAGGCGGTGCTTGGTTTCGGCGCCGTACCGCCGGTTTTCGCGCTTCCTTCGAGTTTCGTCACTCGCATGGGAAAGACCCGCTTTGCCGAACTCTACTCCGGGGTATTCCAGGCTCAGAATTTGAATATCGGCTACATCCGCATCCCCAGCTTCTTCGTTTATCCGGACACATTCCAGACTGAGATCGATTACATGCAGCAGAACACCGACGGTCTGATTATCGATATCATGCGCAATCCCGGCGGAGACGGCTGCGATGCCGAGGATCTGCTTTCACGCATCATGCCCGCGCAGTTTCGCACCATCGGTCTCGAAATCCGCGCGACCCGCAGCTGGGTGTCCGCCTACGCGACCGCTGTGCAGGACGCGCAGGATTTCGGCGAGCCCGACGACGTGGTGCAGCAGTACAAGCAGCTGCTGCAGCAGGTGACGGACGCATGGCACACTCCCAGCGGCCGCACCGGGCCGCTTCCAGTGTGCAGTTCCAGCTTGAATGTCAATCCGGCCGTCGATGCCGGCGGAAAGATGGTGGCATATACGAAGCCGGTGATGCTGCTGACCGACGAGTTCTCGGCTTCGGCGGCCGATTTCTTCGCGGCTGCCTTCCAGGACAACCAGCGCGGCATCATCTTCGGCAATCGCACCATGGGGGCGGGGGGCAACGTGAACGATTATCTAGTCACCACCTATTCGGAAGGGCAGGCCAGCGTTACCGAGTCCCTGATGAGCCGGAAGAATTCGATTACGGTGGATGGATTTCCCACCGCGCCGTATGTGGAGAATGTTGGGGTCCGGCCGGACGTGGTGCAGGACTACATGACGCGGGATAACCTCATGAACCGGGGCGCCGCGTTCGTGCAGGCGTTCACCGACGCGATGGTGGCGTTCATTCGCAAGTAGGACCCCGCGCTACGCTATACTGCGGGCGATGATTCGTCTTACGGTTAACGGCAAGATTGCGCAATTTGACGGGGATCCGGAGATGCCATTGTTGTGGTATCTGCGGGATGAAATGCAGCTCACGGGGACCAAGTATGGCTGCGGCATGGGGCTGTGCGGCGCGTGTACGGTGCATCTCAACGGGGAGGCGGCGCGCAGCTGCCTGACGCCGATGCAAGCGGCCGCGGGCAAGTCCGTCACCACCATCGAGGGGCTCTCGAGGAACGGCGATCATCCGCTGCAGAAGGCCTGGCAAGCCGCCAATGTGCCGCAGTGCGGATACTGCCAGAGCGGCCAGATCATGCAGGCGGCCGCCATGTTGAAGAAGAAACCCAAGCCGACGGACAAAGACATCGATGCGGAGATGCAAGGCAACATCTGCCGCTGCGGCACCTACCAGCGCATCCGCCAGGCTATCAAGCAGGCCGCGGGGGTGAAGGCATGATGGAGCGCGTGGATGTTTCGCGGCGCGGATTCTTGAGCCAGGTCTTCTCCGCGGGCGCGCTGGTGATCGGCGCGCCGCTTTTCCCGGCGCGGGTTTTCGGGGACGATTCTAAACAGTGGCAGCCCAGCGTGTATCTGGGCATTGAGCCCGATGGCGCCGTGAAAATCGTCGCGCACCGCTCGGAAATGGGCACTGGGGCGCGCACCTGCCTGCCGATGATAGTCGCCGACGAGCTGGAAGCGGATTGGAGCCGCGTGACCATTGTCCAGGCACTGGGCGACGTCAAATACGGGTCGCAGAATACGGACGGGTCGTGTTCAGTGCGCGATTTTTACGATGCCATGCGAACCGCCGGCGCGGGGGCTCGCACAATGCTGGAGCAGGCCGCGGCGGGCAAATGGGACGTCCCCATGGAAGAGTGCCGGGGCCAGAATCATTTCGTCGTGCATGCCAAGACCGGGCGGAAGATCGCATATGCGGAGCTGGTTCCGCTGGCCAGCGTGGCGACGGCGCCCCAGCAGAACGCGGTTCGCTACAAGACGCCGGCCGAGTTCCGGTATATCGGGAAAGAGCTTCCGGTTACTGATTTGAAGGATCTGGTCACCGGGAAAGCCGTGTTCGGGATCGATGCCCAAATGCCGGGGATGGTGTACGCGTCCATTGAGCGCCCGCCGGTGATGGGCAGCGCGCTGAAGACGGTGGATGACAGCGCGGCGAAGCAGGTGAAGGGCGTGAAGCAGATTGTGAGCATGCCGCTGGCGCAGCCGCCGTACGGATTCAAGGCTCTGGGCGGCGCTGCGGTGATCGCGGACAGCACCTGGGCCGCCCTGCAAGGGCGCAAGAAGTTGAAGATCGAATGGACTCCCGGCGAGCATGCGTCGTACGAATCGGCGGCGTATAAGGCGGCGATGCTGGATACGGCGCGCAAGCCGGGACGAGTGGCGCGCGAGACCGGGAACGTGGACGCCGAGTTCGCCAAGGGCGGCAAGACCGTGGAAGCGGCCTACTACACGCCGATGCTGGCGCACGCCGCGATGGAGCCGCCCGCCGCGGTGGCCGAGTTCAAGGACGGCAAGGTAACGGCGTGGGCGAATACGCAGAATCCGCAGGCCGTTCAGGACACCGTGGCCAAGGCGCTGGGCATTAGCAAGGACAATGTGATTTGCCACGTGACGCTGCTCGGCGGTGGCTTCGGGCGTAAATCGAAGCCGGATTATGTGGCCGAGGCCGCTCTGCTTTCCAAACAAGTGGGCAAGCCGGTAAAGATCGTGTGGAGCCGCGAAGACGACGTCCGGTTCGATTATTTTCATTCACCGGCGGGCTTGTATTTGAAGGCTGCGGTGAACGACAAGGGCCTTCCCACAGCGTGGCTGCAGCGCAGCGTGTTTCCGCCCATTGCAATGCAGGGCAATCCGGATGAGCAGTACGGCGGCTTTCAACTGGGCATGGGCTGGACGGATGTGCCGTATCCGATTCCCAATCTGCGCGTGGAGAACGGGCCCGCCAAAGCGCATGTCCGAATCGGCTGGCTGCGCTCGGTATCGAATATCTATCACGCCTTCGCAGTGCAATCGTTCACTGACGAGCTGGCGGCCGCGGCGGGGCGGGACCGGGTGGAGTACCTGCTGCAATTGATTGGCGCGCCTCGGGTGATCGACTTCAGCAAAGAGGGGATGAAGCAATCCGGCCCCCCCAACGCGAAGTTCCCGTTCGATACGGCGCGGCTGCGCAACGTGATCGACTTGGTGGCGCAGAAATCGAACTGGGGCAAGAAGAAGGGGCTGGGGATTGCGGTGCACCGCAGTTTTCTGACTTATGTGGCGGCGGTGGTGGAAGTGGCTGTCGGCGCCAATGGAGAAGTGCGCATTCCGCGAGTGGATATCGCCGTGGATGCGGGACGCATCATCAATCCCGAGCGCGTGCGGGCGCAGTTTGAAGGCGCCGCGGTTTTTGGGACCAGCATAGCGCTGATGAGCGAGATCACCGCCGAGAGCGGCCGCATCCGGCAGTCGAATTTCGACGGGTATCCGGTGGCGCGTATGAATCAGGCGCCGCTGGTGACCAACGTGTATCTGGTGAACAGCGATGCGGCTCCGGCAGGCGTGGGAGAGCCGGGAGTCCCCCCGATGGCGCCGGCGATTTGCAATGCGATCTTCGCCGCCACCGGCAAACGCATTCGCGAGTTGCCGGTAAAGAAACAACTGGCGTAAGGCCGGCCTTCCAAGCTATTTCGATATGGTGGGATCTTCTTTCCACCACCATTGAGCCGGGAGCGCCTTCTGCACGGGCCAGATCTCGTTCAACGTGTCGCCTTCAAAAAGCTCGCCGTTTTTCATGACGTAGCGGATGGTGTTGGTGTTGCGAATGTCCGCGAGCGGGTCCTTGTTCAATACAATCAAGTCCGCCAGCTTGCCGTTTTCGAGGCTCCCCAGGTCGCGGGAATATCCGATGGCCTGAGCGCCGCTCAGCGTGGCCGCGCGCAGCACTTCGAGGTTCGAAAGACCGCCGCTGGCGAGGGCCCACATCTCCCAGTGGCACTGGATGCCCTGGATCTGGCCGTGCCCTCCGATCTGAACATGGCCGCCGGCGCGCACAATCCGCGCAGCCGATTCAGCCAGCTTTGGAAACACGTGCTCCTCCTTGCGGAACCAGGGGCGGCGGAGGCTCTTGTTATCGAGCATGCTGTGCGGGAAGAAGCGGCGCAGCTTCGCGTCATCGTGGACTTCTGTGGTTTCGTAGAAGTAATTCTCGGCCCACGGTCCACCGTAAGCCACCAGCAGCGTGGGCGTGTAGTAGATCCCGGATTGCGAGAATAACTGCACCACGTCTTTATACAAAGGCACGATAGGCAGCGCGTGTTCGTTGCCGCTGAAGCCGTCGATAGCATGCGTCAGATCAAGCTTCAGATCCAGGCCGCCCTCGGTGGTTGGCATGATCCCATTGCGCTTGCAAGCTTCCACCATCCACTCGCGCTGCTTGCGGTTGCCCACCATGTAGGATTTGACAGTGTTGGTGTGGTAATACTTCTTGTAGCGCGTCACCACGTTTACGGCATCGTCCAGCGACTGAAAGTCGGTGTTGGAGAAAATGCCGGGACCGGTGGAAAAGGCGCGCGGACCCAGCATGTCGCCAGTGTCCACCAGATCCTGGTAAGCGAACATGTCGTTTGTTCCGGTCTGCGGATCTCGGCCGGTAGTTACGCCATAGGCGAGGTTCGCGAGGAAGGGCCAAGTCTGTGGGTCCAGCACGCCGCGGCCTACCTCGGTCCAGTGGGCGTGCACGTCGACGATGCCGGGCATGATGGTGGCGCCTTTCAGGTCGATGATCTTCGCGCCCGCGGGAATAGATGCGGCCCCGCGCTTGCCAACCGAAGTGATGCGATTGCCGGTAACCACGATGTCCGCGTCCGGGATCACTTCATCGGCGCGCATGGTGATCACGCGCGCGCCGCGCAGCACCACCACGCCTTCGGTATTGTGCCGGGGCCGCTCGATATCCACCGCAATCTCGGAATAGAGCGGCTTCTTATCGGCGGGCGCCGGCTTCTTCTCGGCCACGGCGCCGGCTTCGTCGGGCTTTTCCGATTCGAAAACAACTGTCGACAGCGGCTGCCTGAAAAATGACGATCCCAGTGACCACGCGATGGTCTTGCCGCCGTCCGCCCAGCCGAAGCTGTCCGCGCCCACATCGGTGAGTTTCTTCACTGGCACCGAAGGCGAGCTGACGTTGACCGTGGGCGCTTCGCCCCCGGGCGTCGGCACTTCGAGAATGAAGAGCTGGTGGTTGACCACCGCCAGGGCTTTGGTGCCGTCCGGACTCAAGCGAACATCCTCGGCGCGCGGCGGTTCAGGCGCGTCGCTGAGGTTCTTGCCGGTGACTTTCAAGTGCGTCCGTCGATCCGTGCCATCGAAGCGGAAGGACTGCAGACCATCGCGCGAGTAGACATACACGCGGTCATTGTCCTTTGTGAAGTGCGGGCGGCCCATGCCCCGGCGTCCCGGCACTATGAGGTGCGGCTCGCCGCCTTCCTGCGCCACCCAGACCAGATCGAGCGGGAGATTGCCGTCGCCTCCGATCGCATCAGTCCTCGAATGCGTGGCCCCGCGCAACGCCACGATGCGCGATCCGTCGTTGGTCCAGACGGGTTCCTGATAATAACCGGGAACGGTGGTGACCTGTTGGGGCTGCGACTGGCCGCCCGCGCGCAGCTTCCAGATGTGACCGCCGGATTCGGTCCACGTTACATACGCGATCCACTTCCCGTCGGGCGACCATGCCGGTTGAAACTCGCGCGTATCGGTGGAGGTGACGCGGCTGGGTTTGCCGCCGGGCAGATCCATAGTGTAGAGATGCGTGAGCGAGGAGAACACCAGGTGCTTGCCGTCGGGTGACTCCGCGGGTTCCTGAATGAGCCGCGCGTGTACCGGACCCTGGTCTACTTTGGACTCGAACTCGAGCTTGGGCCCTAGATCGAGCGCGACATGCGCCGTGAAGGGAACCGGCCGGGTTTCGGACGTGGCGACCTGCAGCCGCTGGATCTTGCCGCCCAGACACATCACAACGTCCTTGCCATCGGGAGTGAACGCATAGTTGGGAAGCACGTCGCGGGTGGCGCGCGATTCCTGGTCGTCACGCGTGATGGGATATTTCAGCCAGCGTTCGTCGCCGGTGTCGAGATCGCGGATACGGAGTCCGGTCTGAGTGTCGAAGCGCGTGCCATAGACCAGCTTCTTGCCGTCCGGCGAAAGCAGCGGCCGGAACGCGCTGCCGGCGGATTCGGTGATGACATCCTCGTCGCCGGTGATGCGGTCACGGCGTACGATTTGCCACAGCGGGAACGTCACGTTGTAGGTGAAACTGCGAGTGCGGCGCGCGTAGTAAAAATACTTGCCGTCAGGCGATGCGATGGGGCTGGAAAAATTCAACTGCTGATCGCGCGGCGTGGTTGGCGTGGGCTTCGATTTAGTAACCTGCACGCCGGCGCCGCCATGAATGCTGTACATCCAGATCTCGTGCGAGCCGGTGCCTCCCGGGGAGCGCGCCACCAGGATGTATTCGCCGTCGGGGGTCCAGGCGGGAGAGAGAAACTCGCTCTGCTTGTCCTTGCTGAGCTGGCGCGGTTCGCTGCCATCGGCCTTGGCGATCCACAGGTTCTCGCTGCCGTCGCGATCGGTGGTGAATGCGATGTGGGAGCTGTCAGGCGAATATACGGCTTGGCTATCAAAGGCGAGGCCCGAGGTGATGCGCTTCGCTTCGCCGCCTTCAATCGGAAGCGTGTAGAGATCGCCCAGCAAATCGAAGAGGATGGTCTTGCCGTCGTGTGACACATCGATGGAAAGCCACGTGCCTTCGTCGGTGTTGAACTCGATTTTGCGGGTAGTTTGAAGCGGCAGGCCCGGCTTCTTATCGGACTTCGCATCGGGCTTCGGGTCCTGCGCGAAGAGGCAGGTCAGGCAGACGAGGGGAAGCAGGAAGATTCGCATCGTCTGACATTATCGCACCACGGGCCTGGCCGAAAACCACCAGCCGGCGGTTGAAAAAAGCCAGCGCAGCGATCGCGGCCGACGATTTTTCAGCGGGTTAGGGCGTGGTTATGAGCGTGCAACGCAACCACGCTGGGGGTTACTTTATTCATGCGCAAATTGATTCTGATGTTGGCCTTTTTGACCTTCACGGTTGCGGCTTTCGCCCAAAACCGCGGAGGGGGACGCGGCTATAGCGGCGGACGCAGCTACTCGGGCCGTGGTTACTCGAGCGGCCGAAGCTACAGCGGCGGCGGATATGGGTACCGGGGCGGCTACGGCTACCGTGGCGGCGGTTATTACCGCGGCGGCGGTTACTATCGAGGTGGTTTCGGACTCGGCTTTTACGGCCCCGCGTACTACGGCGGCTACTATGCCGACCCGTATTATTACGATTATCCTTATCCCTACGCGTACCCTTACCCTTATCCGTATGCTTACGGTCCCCGGGTAGGCATCGTGATCGGTGGCCGGTTCGGGCGCCGTCGCTGGTAACGGCGACGCGTTACGAGCCTTGATGCAGGGTGACGGCGCCGTTTACGGTTGAGAGCCGTAACTCGTGGCCTCCTGCGCCGATGCGTCCGGTCATATTTCGTTCGGCCGCTGAATCATTCACGGTGAGCGGGAAGTCGCTTTGCAGATTTCCGCTCATCGTGGTGGCGCGCACGTCCGCATTAGTTCCATGAGGCAGCGTTAGATCGATGCTGCCGTTAACGGTTTTGAATGCGAGCGATCCGTTCCACGAGGCCACGCCCAGCGTTGCGTGGATGGAGCCGTTCACCGTGGTTGCGTGGACCAGTCCCGTGGTTTCCACCTCGACGCTGCCATTGACGGTGGTGGCGTCGACGTCTGACCGCAAGCCGGCGGCAATCACCTTGCCGTTAACGGTGGTCGGTACAAAATGGATCCCAGCTGGCAGTCTCACCGTATAATCGACGCTGACATCGTTATCGCGGACGTTCGAATGCCCGCGCTTCCCCGAGTCGCAGCCGTTGGCTTCACTCAAGTACACCGAGCAGATGGTAAGCCCGGCGGCGCTGGGCGCCACATCAATGCGAACGCTATTGGGATCGCTGCGTTTGGCCGTCTTGCGTGCCGACACTTCGATCAGAACGCCCGCAGCCAGTTCGGCGTGTATGGATCCATTGACGCCTTTGATCTCCAGCGTCTGGCCGGGGCTGAGAGAGCCGGACCAGTTGAAGTCGGATTGGGCAAATGCCGCGCAGGGCAGGCCAGCGGCGAAAGCAAGATAAGCGAGAGTCCGCATTGTAAGTCTCCTGATCCCAATACAACCCACCCCCAAAAAAGTTACCCTCATTTTTTGTGGGGCGGGCCCCCTGGCCCGCAGCCGGCCCCCCGGCCGGCTTCTTCTTGCCACACGCAAATCCCGACTCCCTACCCCCCGTTCACCCGAATGCGCTTCACCCGCGACGCCTCGCCAGACACAATGCTAATGCGACTAACCGCCACCCCCAAGTGCGCGCCAGAAATTCGCAAAGCGCCCGGTTGGCTTTCCCTCTCTCCGGCGCTGCCGCGACCTTGATCTTCCAGGTCCCGTCCGGCAGGACGCCCGCAAGCTCCGTCTTCGCACTCTTAGGCACTACCTTAACGACGATGTCCATATTTGCCCGCTGGGGATCTCCCTCGGCTCGGCGGACGACCAGACGCTGGGCCCAGGTCGGTACTCGCGATCAAGGAAAAATGCCTTCCCGACCCTCTGCACCTGACACGATCCTGCAATCTTCTTCTCTATCGTGAGGCACTCGAATCCGATCTCGGCGATGTCGGCGGCCGCTGTGCCCGGCGGCAGTTCCACCGTCGTGCGAACCCAGCCATCGCGCTCGATGGCGTAGCGAGTATGGCCCAGATGCGAGGTGTACCAGCGGTCCGATCCGCGCAGGCGCACCAGCGTGGCCAGGCCGGAATCGCGATTCGTGATTTGCAGCTCGAAGTAGAGGTAATTGCGCGGATCGCTGACCGTCTGTTCGTTGACGGTGTTCCAGGGACGCAACTTGTGCTCGCGTTTCAGTTCATCGGCCATGATGCGGTAGCTGAACGGGAGGTGATCCATCACTTCTTCGCGCGAATGGCTGCTCAAATCCGCCATGATAGGACGGATCTGGTAGCGTACGGCCGACGTCGCGTTATCGGCGACATTGTTGTTGTCGGTCCACGTGATCAGCACCGGATGCCTCGCCTCGCGGTGCCCGCTGAACTCGATTTCCTTGTGCTCCGCGGCCTGGATGGTGGCGTGCCGCGTTTCGCCTCCCGGTCCCAGGAAGACTTTGTAAACCCATTCGATATCGGTGGTGCGCCCCCAGCGGGCCATCAGCGCGCGCGTGGATGTGCCCGCGTCTTCGTTGGAATAAATCACCGTGTATTGCAGGATGGCCTCGCCCGCTTCCTGGAGCCGCTCGCAGTACACGATCAACGGGATATCGGTGAAGTGTCCCACTGTGTTCGGGCGCGCGTAGAGCACGGGCGCGTGCGCCACTGCTTCGGAAGCATCTTCCCGGAAACGTGCGGCCAACAGCTCGACACCGGCGCCTTCCAGCTTGAGCTGATGTTCGCCTGCATCCAGGCGTCCCAGGAAGACCGAATACGTGAAGCGATCCGCGCCGGCGTACAGCATCACGTTCTGCTGCGGTTTGCCGTCCAGCACCAGCGTGGCCAGCGCGCTCTCGCTGCCTTCCTTCGCCCAGTTCTTGCCGGGGGCGCGCAGATCCATTTCAGCTACCATTTCAGCCGGCTTCGCGATGGAAAATGTCTCAGCGCGCAGCGCTAGCACGCACAACAACAGCACTGCGAGCCGCGCGACGGCTTCCAGCAATCGGCCAGAGGGGCACGGTTTGGCGAGCCGCTCGTCGGCCTTCACGGACGCGGGGATGCTGGCGCCGGAGAGCACGATGATGCGAGCCTTGCCATGGAGTTTGCCGATTAACGCTTCGCCGTCCGCGGCACTGGGCAGCAGCAAATCGGTAACCACCACTCCGCAACCTTCAACGCGCTCCAGCGCTTCAGCGCGGCTGCCCGCGGTGACCACTTCGTAGCCGGATTGCTCCAGGATCAGGCGACGAATTTCCAGCTGGCCGGCATCGTCATCCACCAACAAGATGCGCGCCATCTCAGATCAGCTCGATGCGTGCAATCACCAGTTGCGGCATCTGGTTGTTCCAGTTAGCCGGGATCGCGTCAAACGGTAATCGGAATCCGCGCGCTTCACCGGGCTTCAGCGGCTTCTTCACCAGCGGCGCGCGTTCGCGGAAGATCGCCTGGCCGGAAGGGTTGTAAAATACGCACAGAACTTCAGCTACGTTTACGGTTTTATCGCCCTTGTTGGTGACCGTGCCCACGATTTCGGTGAGAATCTGTCCGGCGTAATTCTCCGTGGCCTTCATGCCGACTTCGGTCAGCGCGAGACTACGCACGTAGGATTTGGCTTCGGCGGAAGGCGGCGCCTCGGTACGTTGGGGATGGCAAGCGCACAGGAAGAGCATCGCAAGTACGAGAACGCCTGCTGAGGCGCGCGATTCACAGGCCACTGATGGTCATCTCCCTGATCACCATGGTCGGCGCCGCGATGGACGACCGAAACTCGAGGTCGGAGCCCACCGTTTCCAGATCCAGCAGCATCTGTCCAAGATTCGCGGCAATGGTGATCTCCGATACAGGATACGCGAACTCGCCGTTCTCAATCCACACCCCGGCGGCGCCCCGCGAATAGTCGCCGGTCACCACATTGACGCCGGATCCGATCAGCTCGGTGACATAGAGACCTTGTCGAATCCCTCGAACGATCTCATCTGGAGTGCGCTCGCCAGGCTCGATATAGAAATTTCCTTGACCTACATGGGGGCTTCCGGTGAGCCCGCGGCTGGCGTTTCCGGTGGTGCGCAATCCGAGCCGCCGCGCGGTGTAGGTATTGAGCAGATAGCTGCGCAGAATGCCGCGCTCCACCACGATGGTGCGGCGCGTGGGCACACCCTCGTCATCGAAAGGCTGCGTTCCAAACAACCCAGGCAGAGTGCCGTCATCCACGATGGTGACGTGTTCGGGTGCGATGCGCTCACCCAGGCGGCCCGCCAGAAACGACGCTTTGCGCCAGATGGAATCGCCATTCACGGCCTCCACCAGATGTCCCAGCAGGCTGCGCGCTACCTGGGGATCGAACACCACGGGAACGGTCTGGGTCTTCACCTTGCGCGAGCCCAGACGCCGCAGCGTGCGCTCGGCGGCCTTCCGGCCCACGTCCGCCGGTGACTCGAGCCGTGCGAAACTGCGTTCGGCCGAATACCAGTAATCGCGCTCCATGGATTCGCCTTCTCGGGCCACCAGAGTCGCCCGCAGCGAGCAGTGGCTGCGGCGATAGCATCCGGCGAATCCCCGCGAGTTCGCGAAAACATGTACACCAGCCCACGCATCGAAGCCCGCGCCTTCGGAATTCACGATCCGCGGATCCTGTGCGAACCCCGCCGCTTCGGCTTCGGTCGCCAGCTCGATGCGGCGGTCCGTCGTCACGCCCGCGACATCGTCGGAATACAAGTCGAGATCGCCCGGGAGCGAGCCGAGCTCACCCGGATCAGGCAGGCCCGCGTGCGGATCGTCGCCGGTGATGGCCGCGATTTCGAGCGCCGACCGGACCATCTGCCGGATGCCTTCCGGTGACAGATCGGAAGTGTATGCCGACCCGGAGCGCTGGCCCGCCAGCACGCGTATCCCCGCGCCGCGGCTAGCGGAATCCTGGAGGCTTTCGAGCGACCCTATACGCACCTGCGCGGAGAATTCATCGCCTTCCGAGAGCGTGCATTCGGCATCCGAAGCGCCGCCGTCCAGCGCCAGCCGGACCGCGCGCTGGGCGAGTTCGACGTCGATCATCGGTTGGTGCCGCCCACCGTCATGCGATCCACTTTGATGGTCGGGATGCCGACGCCCACCGGCACGCTCTGGCCCTCTTTGCCGCAGATTCCAACGCCTTCGTCCAGCTTGAGATCATGCCCCACCATGCTGACGTACTTGAGCGCCTCCGGACCGTTGCCGATCAGCGTCGCGCCGCGTACTGGGCGCGTGATGTGGCCGTCCTCGATGAGGTAGCTTTCCGAAGCCGAAAAAACGAAGTTGCCGCTGGTGATATCCACCTGCCCGCCCCCGAAGTTGGCGCAGTAAAGCCCGCGCGGCACGGAGCGAATGATGTCTTCCGGATCGCTTTCGCCCGCCAGCATGTAGGTGTTGGTCATGCGCGGCATGGGGATATTCTGATAATTCTCGCGGCGGCCGTTGCCGGTGGTCCCGGTGCCCAGCAACCGCGAGGAGAGCTTGTCCGAGAGGTATCCCTTCAGCACGCCCTTCTCGATGAGAACGTTCTGCCGGGTGGGAATGCCTTCATCGTCGACGTTGAGCGAGCCGCGGCGGTTTTGAATGGTGCCGTCGTCGATCACGGTGCAGAGCGGGCTTGCCACCTGCTGCCCGATTCGTCCGCTGAACGCGGACACGCCTTTGCGGTTGAAATCGGCTTCCAGGCCATGTCCCACGGCCTCATGCAGCAGAATGCCGGGCCAGCCCGGACCCAGCACCACCGTCATTTCGCCGGCCGGCGCGGGCGCTGCGCCCAGTTGCCCGATGGCCTGGCGCGCCGATTCGCGCGCGAAGTGTTCGGGCGACATTTCCTCGACAAAGAAATCGAGCCCCACGCGGCCCCCGCCGCCCGAATATCCGCGTTGCGGGGTGCCCCCGTTTTCGCTCGCAAGCACCGAGACGTTCATTCGAGCCATGGGCTGCCGGTCAAAGCTTATGGTTCCGTCGCTGGTAGCTACCAGCACGTGCCGCAGATTGTCGGCGAAACTGGCCTGTACTTGAAACACGCGGGAGTCGAACGCTCGGGCGGCGCGATCGGCGCGCAGCACCAGCGCCGCTCGCTCGCTCAGGCTGGATTCACCGGCGGGCGTCAGTACGGGATACAGATCGCGCCCGCGGGTCTCCTCGAAGCCGGTCTTCTCGATCTTCGCCGGCCCACGCGCGATATAGGCGGCCACGCGAGCGGCTTTACGAATCTTGTCGATGCTGAGATCGTCGCTGTAAGCGTAGCCCGTGCGCTCCCCGGCGATCACGCGTACGCCCACCCCGAGCATGACGCCCTGGGTGGCGCTTTTCACCATCGATTCGTCGACGCTGATGCTGCTGGAGGATTGATATTCGAAGTACAAATCCGCGTAGTCGCCGCCGCTCGACAGGGCTTCCGAGAGGCAGCTCTCCAGGTCGCGCTCGGTGAGGCCAAACTTGCGCCCGAAGAAGGAATCGGATAACGACATATATCTTAAGCGTACCAGTGTATTCTCCGGATGCTATGATCCAGGTTTGGAAAAGTTTTACGAAGAGATCAAAGTTGCGGGGAAGGACCTGGTCAACAAGGTCAAGCACTTCATCCACGAAGGCAACGTGCGCCGCGTCATTGTGCGCGACGATAAGGGGCACACCTTTGTGGAGATCCCTCTCACCGTGGCGACGGTGGGGATTATTGCCGCGCCCGTGCTGGCTGCCATCGGCACACTGGCCGCGCTGGCTGGACATTTTACGCTGGTAATCGAGCGGGTCAAGGAAGATCCGCCGGCCTAGGAGCTTTCCATGAAAAGAATGTTCGCTGTATTCGCCGTTTTCACGGCGCCGCTGCTCTTTGGCGAGCAGAAGACCGTGACCGGCTGGGTTCTGGATTCCGCCTGCGCGTTCACGAAAGGGCTGTCCAAGCCCATCAGCCGCGATTGCGCATTGGACTGCGCGAAGAACGGATCGCAGCTGGTTATTTTGCAGGACGATGGCTCTATATTCTGGCCGATCGCGGAGGGTATCCCCGCCGTGGGCCAGAACAAGAGGCTGCTGCGGTATGCGGGCAAACGCGTCACCGCGACCGGGAAAGTATACGCTCGCGGGGGGTCCACCGCGATTGTAATCGAGAAGATTGACGCGGCTAAATAAATAGTGCCTGCGTGCACTACAGGGGATAGCTGCCCAGCACGCGCAGGAAGTCGGCCATTTCGGCCAGGTGGCTCAGGGCGTTCTTTACCCGCGGATCGTCTTCGCGGCCGATAAAATCCAGGTAGAAGAGATATTCCCACGGTTTGCCGCGCAACGGGCGCGACTCAATCTTGGTCAAATTGAGATCCCGCAGCCCAAACGCGCTCACGGACCGGAATAACTGGCCCGGCGCATTTCTCACCGTGAATACCAGCGACGTTTTCCAGGTCTTGCCCGGCGACAACGGCGTCAGCCGCCGCGCGCCATTCAGCAGGAAGAAGCGGGTGAAGTTCTGGCGGTCGTCTTCAATCGACTTTCTCAGGATGCGCCCGCCGTAGATGCTGGCCGCTACGGCCGATGCGATGGCGCCTGCATCCGCCGGCTTCTGTTCCATCACCATCTTTACGCTGCCCGCGGTATCGTAGAACGGCACCTTTTCGATGCTCGGGTTATCGGCAAAAAAATCCAGGCATTGATTGAGCGCTACCGGATGCGAATAGACGCGTCGCAGATCGCCGAACCGAACGCCGGGCGGAACAATCAGG
>JALYHQ010000059.1 GCA_030776455.1 Acidobacteriota bacterium
GCGAATACCATAACCCGTCGCTGATCACGGCGACGCGCTGGCCGCCCGGCCGGTCCTCTTCTGGCAGAAAGCCGCGTCCCAGCGCGGGCATAATGCCGAAGACACGGAAGAAATCGGCCGAGGCGTGGATCGCCTTCACACGCTCCGGGCGGTCGCCGCCGTTCAAATTCAGTCCCGGGCCTTGAAAATCGTAGGCGGCCATCGATTCAAACAGCTCGTTCCGGCGCGCATTGAAAAATTTCGGGATGGATTGCCCGTCCGAGGAACCATTTTGATATCCCCGGTAAACCTGGACCATCCGCTCCGCGTCCGGATACGGAAGCGGGCTCAACAGCACGGTATTCACCACCGAGAAGATCGCCGTGTTCGCGCCGATGCCCAGCGCGAGCGCGGCTACCGACACGATTGTGAATGCCGGATTCTTCCAGAGGACTCGAATAGCCTGGCGCAGGTCGGCAGCGAGTGTTTGCATGAAGGGTATACGTACTTGCGCCGGGCATGGTTCCCTTGCGATTCTGGGCAAATGCCCAAGGTCACAGTCCGGGTGGACCCGGATGTTTGTATCACCGCCGCCAACTGCGTTGGCATTGCCCCAAAGCTCTTCCACATCGGGGCCGAGCCTTATGCGGAACTGTTAAATAGCGAGGGCCAGCCCCAAGGAAATGAATACACCTTCGAGGCGACCGCCGCCGAGTTGGAACTCCTCGAAGAGGCCGCGGAGTCCTGCCCCACCCGCGCCATCAGCGTGACCCTGTAACGCAGGGCCATGCCCTGTCCCCGCGCGCCGGCCTGCTTGCTCAACGCACCTTCGCCGCAAGCAGAGCCGCGAGCGTCAGCGACCGGAACGGATCGCTGAAGCGTGCCTACGGCCGATATTCACCCGCGCCAGCCCCCCCACATTCGCGGTTCTGCCAATGCCGATCGGAGCCATCCGCCGCAAGGTACGCCACGAACCTGTGAGCTAAGCTTAGAGGCAGGAGTTTTGCCTGTGACCAGAATTGGCGCTATCGCAATGGGAATCGTACTCCTCACCGCCGCGTATTACCGCACTCATTCGGCGGCCATCATGTCCGACACGGCCAAGAGCTTCCTGGCTTCGCTGACGCCGGAGCAGCGCGCTCAGGCCACGTTCCAGTTCCAGGACGAACAGCGCTTTGACTGGCACTTCATTCCCAAGCCGCGCAAGGGCCTCCCGCTGCGCGCCATGACGCCCTCGCAGAAGCATCTGGCGCAAGCGCTGTTGAGCGCCGGTCTTAGCCAGCGCGGGTACATCAAAGCGTCCACCATCATGAGCCTGGAAGAAGTGCTGCGCGTGATGGAGAAAGACGACGGCGAGCGCCGGAATCCCGAGGGCTACTTCTTTTCCATCTTCGGCGAGCCGTCCGAGACTGGAACGTGGGGTTATCGCGTGGAGGGCCACCACGTCAGCTTGAACTTCACGCTGGTCAAGGGAAAAGTGATCGGCGCGCCCACGTTCTTCGGCTCCAACCCGGCGGAAGTGCGCGAAGGTCCGCGCAAGGGTCTGCGCGTGCTGGGTCGCGAAGAGGATCTGGGCCGGGCGGTGATCACATCGCTCGATCCCAGCCAGAAAAAGATCGCCATCGTCGACAAGGAAGCTTATAAGGACATCATCACCATGGCGTCCCGCAAAGCCGCGCTGGAAGGGCAGGCCAGTGGACTCGCCGTCTCGCGCATGAACGCGAGCCAGAAGCAATTGCTAACCGATCTGCTCGACGAATACTGCTACAACCTGCCGGAGACGCTGGCGCAGGTTCGCCTGGATCAGATCAAGAAGGCCGGCGACAATCTGTATTTCGCCTGGGCGGGTTCCGAGCAGCCGGGTGGTCCGCACTATTACCGCGTGCAGTCGCCTTCGTTTCTGATCGAGTATGACGACACGCAGAACAATGCCAACCACATCCATACCGTCTGGCGCGACTTCAACGGGGACTTCGGATTAGACTTGCTGCAGCAGCATTACCAGACCAGCCACAAATAGCTGTGACTCATAGCCGCCGGGTTTTCCTATCGCTTTGTTCGGGCGTCGTGGCGGCGCATGCGGCTGACCGGGGACAGCTGGCTCCTCCGGAGCTGACGCGCTATCCGGATCCGGCCACTGATTTCGAAGTCTCCCGGCTCACCAATCCCGCAGTAGAGAACTGGCTGCCACCCGCTTCCGGGCGCCCCATTTCGCGCAACGGCAGTTTCCTGATTTACGCGAGCGCACGGTCCGGCAGCCTGCAAGCCTGGCGCATGGATCTCAAAAGCGGCCAGTCGCGCCAGATCACGCAGTCGGATGGACTGGTCCCCACCTCGCTCTCGCTGATGGCCGACGAGAAAAGCATCTGCTATGTCGCCGGAGGCGCGATATGGCAGGCCAGCCTGTCCAGCCTGAAGACGCACGAAGTGTACCGCACCGAATCCGAGCCGCGCCCGTCAGGAAGCGTAACATTCGCCACCACCGATGACGGACTCCACGCCGTCCTGGTGGAAACCTCGCGCAACACTTCGCGCCTGCGCTTAATCGACCTGCGCACCGGAACCGCCACTAGCGCCGTCGAATCCTCCGACCCAATTTCCGATCCGTTGCCGCGCCCCCGCCGCGCCGGCATTCTCTATCACCGCGCCGGCCGCGACTTGTGGCTGGTCAACTTCGACGGCCAGCAAAACCGGCATTTGCGCGTAGCGCCAGGAGCAGTGGGGCAGGCGGCATGGTCGCGCGATGGGCGCAGCGCGGTCTACCTCAATTTTCCGGATGAGCCGCGCCAGCTATACAAGCTCCGCGAAGTCACGCCGGATACGAATGAGGATCGCCAGCTGGCAGCCACCACGCAGTACGTTTCCTTCGGATCGAACGCCGATTCCAGCGTGTTCGTTGGCGCCAGCGGCAGCAAGGCATCGCCTTATGTGCTGGTAATGGTGCGGTCCGTGCGCCGCGAGCTCACCTTGTGCGAGCATCGCGCCAGCGATCCCAGGCTGGTATCCCCGCAGTTCTCGCCCAACAGCCAGCGCGTATTTTTCCAAAGCGACCGCCACGGCAAGATGGCAATCTATTCGATTCGAGTCGAAAAGCTGGTAGAAGAAACCGAATCTTCCTGACAGGTGGCGCAGACACTTTTGTCTGCGTCCCCGCGTTATGCGCTCACAGAATTCCGAACGCGCCACCCCGGCCGGGCATCCAGCAACGCCCGCGTGTACTCATGCTGCGGGTGTTCAAACACGCCTGCCGTAGGCCCCTGCTCAACCACCTGCCCGTGATGCAGCACCGCAATGCGGTCGCATAAGGCAGCGACGGATTCCAGATCGTGTGAGATAAACAGGATCGCCGTGCCCATTTCGCGATTGAGCCGCGCGAAGAGATCCAGAATCTCGGCTTGAGTGATCGCGTCCAGCGCACTCGTCGGTTCGTCCGCGATCAACAGTCTCGGCGAATGCAGGACGGCCATCGCGATCAGCACCCGTTGTCCCTGGCCGACACTGAGCTGGCGCGGGTAGCGGCTGAGAAAATCGTCGCCCGCCGGCAAGCGCACCAGCGGAAAAAGCTCCTGGGCGCGATGCTTCCAGCCGCCATCCTTGCGGTGCGCCTTCCAGGCTTCTTCGATCTGCGCGCCGATGCGCATCGCCGGATTGAGCGAAGCCAGCGGGCTTTGAGGCACCAGCGCAATCTCGCGCCCTCGGACTCGCCGGAACTCGCGGTTGCTGAGACGAACCAGATCGCGCCCGTCGAACTGTATCTCGCCGCTGACTCGTCCGCCCTTGTGCTGCAGCAGTCCCAGGATGGCCAGCGCCAGCGTGCTCTTGCCCGATCCGCTTTCGCCGGCGAGACCCAGGGTCTCGCCTGGCTCCAGCCACAACGCGAGATCCCGGAGCGCCGAGGGCTTGTTCGGATAATCCACCGTTATGCGCAAATCCAGCAGTGGGGTCATCGGGCGGCGATCTGCGGCGGACCCAGCGAGAGGCGCTCGGCGTTCCAGTAAACCGCGGGACGCACCGCCGAAGGCGACGTGTTGCGCAGCTTCGAAGACACTGCCGACAACGTGTTGGGATGTACCAGAAACAGCATCGGCGCCTCCTCCCACACGATGCGCTGCACATCGTCGAAGTATGCTTTGCGCTTCTTGGGATCCAAAGCCGCCGCTTGCGCCCGCATCAGCCGGTCCATTTCCGCTTCCCAGGCCGTCGCGGGCTGCTTCTGGCTGGGGTTCCAGGGATGGTTGGCGGCCGAGCTTACCCACACGTTCATCTGTTCATTGGGATCGATGTGGATGTTGGCGAAGGCCATCAAGCAAGATTCGTAATCGTACGTGCGGGTAATGCGTTCGATGAGTGACGGAAAATCCAGAGCAGCCACGTTCAGCCGCACGCCGATGCGCGCCAGATCCTGCTGGATCATCGCCAGCATGCGCTCATGCAGCTTGTTTCCCGCGTTTGTGACCATGGAGAATTCCACGCGGTGTCCTTCGGAATCCACCAGCGTGTCGCCCTGCATCTTGAATCCTGCGGCTTTCAGCCGCGCTAACGCAGCGGCCGTCGAAAATGCGTGTGGCTTCAACGCCGCATTCTGCCAGAAACGGTTGGAGGGCGAAACGGGACCCGCCGCTGGACGAGCGTGGCCGCGATACACCACCTTGCAAAGATCGTCGCGGTTGATGGCTTCGGAAACTGCGCGGCGGAACGCAGCCGACTGAAACCAGCGCTGTTTGTACGCCGGCAGCGGCGATCCGGCCGCCTGGTTGAAGAAGACCAGCTCCCAGTCGAGCGATGCGCCGGCGTCGGCTACCGACTTGGGCATCTCGGCCGCCAGACGGTCATACATCTCCGGGTCCAGCTTCTCGATCAGGTCCACTTCGCCCCGGCGGAAGCGCAGCAGCTCGGTCTCGCGATTCTGCTGGATGTCCAAACGGACGGAGTCCACATAGGGAAGCGGCTTTCCTTGCGCGTCGTGCTTCCAGTAGTTCGGATTCCTGCGCAACAGGATGTGCGTGCCCGGCTTGTATTCAGCCACCGCAAAGGGTCCCAGAACGGCCGCGTCCTTCTTGGGCGAATGGGCCGACTGGATAGCGACGCCGTCGAAGAGGGTCGCAAGCGCGGCGATCGGGGCGGGGAATCGCAGCATCGCGGACGATCCGCTGCATTTGGTCTCTACCTCGCCCGGCGCGGTCCGAAATTCATCGCCCGTGGGCGAGTGCAGCGCGGGATCCATCAACCGGCGTATGGTGTACGCGACGTCCTCGCAGGAGAACGGAGTGCCATCCGAGAAGCGGGCATCGGTTCGCAGCGTGAAATCGATGCGCCTGCCCAGCTCGGAGACTTTCCAGCGAGTGGCCAGCTCGGGCTCGAGTTCCTGCGTCAGCCGATTCACACGGATCAAGACCCCGCCGGTGAGGTAACGAATCGCTACCGACGACTCGTCGGATACCAGTGCCGGATCGAAGGTCTTGGGCTCGGAGCGCAGGCAGAATCGCAGCTCGCCTCCGGTCTGCGCCGCCAGCGAAGCGGCGAGCGCGAAAACGGCCGTGGAATATCTCAACATGGAACGCGGTCCTCGGTCCGCAACACGATTTGAAAGCACACCACCACCAGGAGCACTACCAGAACAGGCGCCAGCATCCAGGGCTTACCCCATAAAGCCGTATAGTTTTCCAGTTCCCGCAGCATGCCTCCCAGGGACGGCACGGGCTCGGAGACGCCGAGTCCCAGCAGGCCCAGGTTCGCTTCGCTGAGAATGAACACCGGCACGGAGATCCAAAACTGAGCCGCGAGCACGGGCTTGAGATTCGGGATTACGTGGGCGCGGAACAGACGCCAGCCTCCGATGCCTCCGGCGCGGGCTTGCAGAACAAACTCGGAGTCCGCGAATCCGCGGGCGCCGGCTCGAACGATGCGTGCCGGCGCGGCCCATCCCAGCACGCCCAGCAACAGAAACGTCACCAGCACCGAGACCGGCGCACCGACGTTCAGCGGGAGCATGGCCCTTGCGGCCAGCAACAGGAAGAGCCAGGGCAGTGACAAGAATAGATCCGCCGCGGCTGCCACCGCGCGTTCCGAGCGGCCGCCCAGGTATCCCGCGAGGCCTCCCAGCAGCGCGGCCAGCAAAGTGGATAGCAGCGCGGCGGCGGGCGCCAGCAGCAGCGAGACGCGAGTTCCGTAAAGCAGCCGCGACAGGCGGTCGCGACCCAATTCGTCGGTGCCCAGAGGAAACTTCGCCGAGGGCGGAGCCGACACGGCATCGCGGAATTGTTCGGCGTAGGACGCGGGCGCGATGAGTCCCGCCAGCGCTCCGGAAGCAGCCACGGCTCCGAGCACAACCAAGGCCACGATGCGCAACGTCTTCACCGGCGAGCTCCGGTGGCGCGCGCCGCCAGCGCCAGATCCGCGGCTCCATTGACGGCCAGCGTCATCAATGCAACCAGCATGGTGATGTTGACCACTACGGGCAAGTCGCGGCCCAGCGCGGCTTGCCACGCCAGTTGGCCGATGCCCGGCATGTCGCAAACCACTTCGATGGGAATGGAAGCTCCAAACGCCAGCGTGGCGGCGATGCCGGCCACGGCCGCCAGTTCCGGCGCCGCGGGACGCAGCACATGCGCACAAATCAGCCGCGCCTGCCCGATCCCTTTCGCTTGCGCCTGCAAAACGTGCGGCAATCGCTCCACCGATACCAGAACGTTCTTGGCGTAGCGGTAAACGTGCGGGAAAACCACCAGCGCGATGGCCCACCGGCCGTTCCATCCCAGCCAGAGAAAGATCAGCGCAATGGCCGCCGAAGGCAGCGATAGGCATAAGCCGCTGGCGCCGGACGCCAGCAGATCGAGCCAGGCGACTCTGCGGAAGATGGTGAAGATCGCGAGCGCGAGCCCTGCAGCGGTTCCGCCCATTCCGCCGATGGCCAGCGATTTCAGAGTGTACGGCAAGCGCTCGGCCAGCAGCTGCGATACGGGGCGGTTCAGGCTGTGGGATTGTCCGAAGTCGCCGTGCAGCAGGCCTCGCAGATAGTTCCAGTAGAACGATGGGATGTTGCGCTCCGCGGCGCGCTCCTGGCGAACGGCGTCGACGCTTTCCGAGGTGAGGCTGAGGTTGAGCTCCCGTTCGTCCACACCAAACCCCGGGCCAAGACGTACTAGCGTGGCTCCGAGCAGTCCGCCGAGCAAGACAATCAGCAGCATTCGCCGGCCTTGCCGTGCCAGGATGGAGATCCAGCTCACGGTATTTAATCGGCTGAATGCTTGCTTGAGATTAGCTCGCGTGCCGCTGATCGGAACGGCTCTGAGGCCAGTCCGCGGCAACCGCGAGCGGATTCCAAACTGTGGTCTCCCAGACGGCGTTCGCATGCCTGCCGGCCCGCTCTCGCCCCTGCACGCCATCCTGATCGCGATCACTCAATGAGATCACGCGCTGGCCGCGGACCAATGTTAATCCGGGGCTCGATCCCCGGCTGGAAGCTCGATTCATTTTGCACCTCCCACATTTTCATTGCACTTGCATTACCACGACGGGGTAGCCCGTACTTCGTTGTATTCAATTGCGGAGCGCAGGACGGTTAGACAAATGGTCTCGGCGGCGCAGGACAAAGTGTCCAAGCCGGGTTTAGGCCATCGCGACAAAGTGGCTCCGGCGGACCTGACAAAGTGTCGTCGAGACCGAGATCTGAATGCTCGCTTCCTTGTGTTCTCAATAGCTTCCGGTTTGGTCCGACGGGTGCATATGAGGAGAGCCATGAAGCAGACGACAATCATGAAATCCTTGGTGATGAAGGCAGCCCGCGTCGGCGCCCTTCTGGTAGCCGGCAGCCTTGCCTTCGCTGCTACCAAGCCGGTATCTAAGATCGCGCCGGATATCTCGCAGAGTAATCCCTGGGCGTCCGTGGACGTGATCATTCAGTTCAAGCCCAGCGCCCAGATGCAGAAGCTTCAGTCCTATGGGCCGATCAAGAAGTACTTCTCGGGCATCAATGCCATCCATCTGACGCTGCCCGTGATTGTGCTTCAGGCGCTGCAGAATGATCCGGACGTCACCTATATATCGCCTAACCGGCCGGCGCACAAGTTTCTGGACACCACCACGGCCGCCGTGGGCGCCAATATGGTCTGGTCCTATGGATATGACGGAACCGGCATCGGCGTGGCGGTGATCGACTCGGGAATCACGGTAAAGAGCGACCTGGGGTCGCGTGTTGTCTACAGTGAGAGCTTCGTCGCCGGCATGGATGCCACGGACGCGTACGGACATGGAACCCACGTCGCCGGAATTATCGCATCGAATGGCGCCAGCTCGAAAGGGACCATCTTCACGCGCACCTTTAAAGGCGTTGCCCCGAATGCCAACATCATCAACCTGCGCGTGCTGGACGCCAACGGCAGCGGGGATGAGTCGAGCGTACTGGCAGCCATCCAGCGCGCGATCGATCTGAAGAATGTGTACAACATCCGCGTGATCAACCTATCGCTGGGACGGCCGGTGTTTGAGAGCTATACGGTGGATCCGCTGTGCCAGGCCGTGGAAGCCGCCTGGAAGGCCGGGATCACGGTGGTAACGGCCGCCGGCAATTTCGGCCGCGATAATTCACATGGAACTCACGGGTATGGCACCATCGCCTCGCCGGGCAACGATCCGTATGTGATCACCGTGGGCGCCACTAACGCGAAAGGCACGCCTACCAAGGCCGATGACGCAATCGCCAGCTACAGCTCGAAGGGGCCCACCGCAGTGGATCATTTCGCCAAGCCCGACCTGGTGGCGCCGGGCAACAACGTGGTTTCCCTGCTCCCGTCCACGACTTGCACTCTGTACACGACCTCGACTCGCACGCGAGTTGCGGCGACGTTCTATGAAACGGGCATAACCGGCACCTCCACCACCTACTACAAGCTCAGCGGCACCAGCATGGCGACGCCGGTGGTTAGCGGCGCTGTTGCGCTGCTGCTTCAGAAGAACCCCGCGCTGACGCCGGACCAGATCAAGGCGCGCCTGATGAAGACGGCCACTAAGATTCTGCCTTCCTACATGAGTGCGACGGAGATCACCACCGGCGTTATCTACTCTAACCAGGCTGACGTGTTTACCGTGGGCGCGGGATACCTGGACATCTTCTCGGCTCTGCAGAACAATGACTATGCCACCCGCCCGGCGCTTTCGGCCAAGGTGATCTATGATCCAGTCACCCATAAGGTCACGCTGTTCCGCGACTTCAACGTGGTCTGGGGCGATAACGTGGTCTGGGGCGACAACGTAGTCTGGGGCGACACCCTGTTCCAAGGGTACAAAGTGAATGGGCTGAACGTGGTCTGGGGGGACAACGTCGTTTGGGGCGACTCCACCGCGGCCGGCTTTAACGTTGTTTGGGGCGATGCACTGAATCTCCTCAACACATCTCCACAGGCATCTTCGGCCGACGACGGGGACATCGGCTAACAGCCGTTGACCTGACTAACTATTTGATAGGACCATGCATATGCCTCGAACAGCGAAGCTATACATCACGTCTATCGCAGTCGTCGGGTTGGCGCTGCTGGCCACCTGCCTGGTGGCGCTCTGGCAGCCCACGGACGCCCTGCGCTTCGCAGCCTATCTGGGAGCAGCCATCGTGGCTTCTACCTTCAAGATCCGGCTGCCCGGAATACACGGAACCATTTCGATCAATTTTCTATTGATTCTAATGGCAATTACAGCGCTATCCCTGGATGAGGCGCTGATCGTAGGATGCGCCGCCACGGCCGTACAGTGCTATTGGGGCGTCAGGAAACAGCCGATGGGAATCCAGGTGGCCTTCAACCTCGGATCGGTATCTCTCAGCGTCGCAGGAGCCTGGGGTGTTCGCGCCCTGCTGGGCCAGTTCAACACTACCGCGCTGGTCCTGGAAGCTACCGTTTTCTTCGTGCTCAACACGGGTATGGTTTCCATGGTGCTGTCTCTGTTGAACGACAAACCAGTGCTGGCTGTTTGGCGTCAGTGCCACCTGTACGCGTTCCCGTACTACCTGGTAGGGGCGGCGATAGCCGGGTGCGCCACCGCTGTAAGCCGGTCCGCCGGATGGCAGTCGTCGCTACTGATTATTCCGGTGATGTATCTGGTCTATGCACACTACGAATTGTGGATAGCGCAGCGGCTCAATGCCGAGCCGGCTTTCCGGCGATGAGAAATTGACATGCGGCTAGATGCCAACAGGCCGGAAGGTACGGCGCCGACGGCAAACGCCGGAGGCCGCATGCAACCGGTCTGGCCGGTGGTGTTTGTCGCCTGCATTTGTCTGTTGGGCGTATTCGTATTCCTGAAAGCCTGGGGCCAATGGAACCTTGAAAACTGGCTTCAGTTCGTCTGTTATTTGATTCTCGTAATGGTGGCGTCGGGTTTGAAGGTGGGCCTGCCCTCCTTGCGAGGCACCATGTCGGTGGCGTTTCTCTTTACGCTGATCGCGGTAGAAGAGTTGAACCTTCCCCAAACGCTGGTGATCGCCTGCACCGCTACGCTGGTGCAGTGCTTGTGGCAAGCGAAGCGGCGCCCCAAACCAGTACAGGTGGGATTCAACGTAGCCTGCATAGCCATCGCAGCAGACATGTGCTGGCACTTGTCCCACTGGCCCGCGCTTCGGAGCTTCGGCCTGGGGGAGCCGCTGGTCCTGGTGGTGGTAGCGTCCAGTTACTTTTTCCTGAATACGTTTCCCATTGCGGCTGTGATTGCACTGACTGAGCGCAAGCACCTGGCGCGAGTGTGGAAGGAAACCTTCTTCTGGTCATTCCCTTACTATCTGGTGGGAGCGGCGATCGCGGGCCTGATCAGAGCCTCCAACCACATCTTCAGCTGGCAGCTTTCGCTGCTGGCGTTGCCCGTGATGTACCTGATCTATCGCTCTTATCGCGTTTACCTGGACCTGCTGCGTGGAGAAAAGCTGCACGCCGAGGAACAGAAGCTGCACGCCGAAGACATGGCGTCGCTGCATTTGCGCACCATCGAGGCGCTGGCGCTGGCCATTGAAGCCAAGGACCACACCACGCACCGGCACCTGCAGCGCGTCCAAGGCTACGCGGTGGAACTGGGCAAGGAACTGGGACTGACGGGGATTGAACTGGAAGCACTGCGGGCGGCGGCCGTGCTGCACGACATCGGCAAGCTGGCGGTACCCGAGCACATCATTTCCAAGCCGGGAAAGCTCACGCCCGAAGAGTTCGAGCGAATGAAGATTCACCCGAGCGTGGGCGCTGAGATTCTGGAACAGGTGAAATTTCCCTACCCGGTAGTCCCGCTGGTGCGGGCGCATCACGAAAAGTGGGATGGCTCCGGGTATCCTTACGGCCTCAAAGGTCTACAGATTCCGATTGGCGCGCGCATTCTGTCGGTGGTGGACTGCCTGGATGCGATCGCGTCAGACCGGCAGTATCGCCGCGCGCTTCCGCTGGATGAAGCCATGGACGTGGTAAGGTCCGAATCGGGGAAGGCGTTCGATCCGCAGGTGGTGGAGGTGCTGGGCCGGCGCTATCGCGAATGGGAAATCCTGGCGGGTGCGTACCACGTGGAGGGGTCGCGCCTGTCGACCGATGTCCGAATTGAGAATGGCGAGGCGCCCGCGGCTGGATTTGAGAATCCGGGAAAGAGCGGCCAGCCGGCAGGTTCCCGGAACGAGCCTGTGAATTTCCTGCAGCACATCGCTTCCGCCCGCCAGGAAGTGCAGATGCTGTTTGAAATGTCGCAGGACCTGGGCAACTCGCTCAGTCTGAATGAAACGCTTTCCGTGCTGGCAGTGCGGCTGAAAAAAATCATTCCCCACGACTCCATCGCCATCTACATCCAGCGCGACGGCAAGCTGATTCCGGAATACGTCAGCGGCGACGATTTCCGTCTGTTTTCCTCGCTTCAGATTCCGGTGGGCCAGGGTCTCTCGGGATGGGTGGCGGCGAACAAGAAATGGATCATCAACGGCAACCCCTCCGTGGAGCCGGGCTACTTGAACGATCCCGCCAAGTTCAGCACGTTGCGCTCGGCGCTGGCTGTTCCACTGGAAGGCTTGAACGGCGTGGTGGGCGTTCTGGCGGTATATCATGCCGAGAAAGACGCCTTTACCAGCGACCATCTGCGGGTGCTGCTGGCGCTGAGCTCCAAGGTTTCGCTGTCGATCGAGAATGCGCTAAAGTTCCGGCAGGTGGAATCCTCCGCAACGACGGATTACCTGACGAGCCTGCCCAACGCCCGGTCGCTTTTCTTGCACCTGGATGCCGAGCTGGCTCGCTGCAAACGCGCCGGTACGTCGGTGGCGGTGCTGGTTTGCGACCTGGATGGCTTTAAGCAAGTCAATGACCGGTTCGGCCATCTGGAAGGTAACAAAGTTCTGCAGGCTGTCGCCAAGGGCCTGGCTGAAGGCTGCCGGGAATACGACTATGTGGCGCGCATGGGCGGCGACGAGTTCGTGCTGATCTTTCCCGGACTGGAGGAAGACGCGGTGCGAGCCAAAGCTGAGCAGCTTTGCAAGACCGTGGCGTTGCGGGCGGCCGAGATCTGCGCCGACAGCCCACTGGGCTTGAGCATCGGCGCTGCTTCCTATCCTCGAGATGGCATGGACGCCGAAGGACTGCTGGCCGAGGCGGACCGACGGATGTACACGACGAAGCAGAAGCACAGGATGTCGTCGATTGCGACGCTGCAGGTGTCCGTGTCGGATCAGGTGCCCGCGTTGATTCAATAGACAGGCCGGGAGGCCCGTCCTACTTGGCTATGGGCGTGGGGTCGAATTCGTAGCCGCGGGGCTCGGCGCCGTGCAAGCGCTCGCGATGCTTGGCGACGTACATACGGCGGTCGGCGACGCTTAGCAATTGATCCGCGTCGGCGCCGTCCTCGGGAAAGATGGCATGGCCCACGCTCAGGGACAAGTTGCCATCGCCACAGATCTCGCGTCCGGCATCGCCGGCGATTTCGCGCAGCCGCAGCACCTTGGCGGTGATCTGATCGGCCTGCAGGCCCGGCAGGATCATCACGAACTCATCGCCGCCCATGCGCGCCACATAATCGTAGTCGCGGCAACTGGACTTGATCTTGTCCGCCAACTGCCGAAGCAAACGATTGCCTTCCAGATGGCCAAAGCGGTCATTCACCTGTTTGAAGC
>JALYHQ010000060.1 GCA_030776455.1 Acidobacteriota bacterium
CAGGCTCCCCGCTTCTGAATCGTCCATGCTGATGATCAATACCCAGCATCCCGATCTCCCCCTTCAGGCTCATCTTGTATGAGAATCCGGTCCCGGCTCAGGCTCATCTTGCGTGAGACAAGAGTCCGTCGCTCTTCGGAGCCTTCGTGTGCTACGATGAAGTAACCGACGTGTTCGTGACACGGGGACGTAGTTCAGTTGGTTAGAACGCCGGCCTGTCACGTCGGAGGTCGCGGGTTCGAGCCCCGTCGTCCCCGCCATTCTTTTCCTGCAGCTGAGCCATTTCCGATATCGCGCTCGCATGGATCCAGGCACAATAGCGTCAAGCTGGAAGTATTTCGCCATCTTTCGCCTGACGCGCTTAAGTCCTTCCTGCCTGCCGATCAACCAAGCTGTCTGAAGGTCCGATCCCATGGAACAGTCCTCGATGGTCATCACCGGCTGTCGATCCTTCTGGAAGGGGCCAGGACATCAAAATAGATCGAAAAAGATGACGCCTGACCTCTCCTGGATACCCGGTCCGTGGCGCGGCCGATTAGCTATCGCCGCTCGCCCCAGGGGCGGCGATTGGCTCCAGGACGAAGTCAGTGGCTGGCGTCAGGCGGGAATCGATATCGTAGTATCGCTCCTCGAAGGAGATGAGGCGGAGCAACTGGAGCTGGGTGACGAAGGTAAGGCTGTCAGCACGGACGGCCTTATTTTTATCTCGTTTCCCATTCCCGATCGGGGAGTTCCATCATCCACGCCAGCGGCAGGCGCGCTGATGTCACGAATCGCCGAGTCGTTGGAGGATGGAAAAACCATAGCGGTACATTGCCGTCAAGGCATTGGCAGGTCGGGTTTGATCGCAATCGGGGTGCTGATGGTTTCCGGATTGAGTTCCAGCAGGCGATTCAGCGGGTCAGTTCCGCGCGTGGCAGGGAAATTCCGGAGACCTCCGAGCAACTATCCTGGGCGCAACAATTGCCCGCCGGTCCAACCGTAGTCAAGCGCTGACCAAAGACAGCCCCAACACCGCTGTCTGATACCATAGCCCCTATGGTGGAACCCCTGGATATACTGCGGGGCTGGAAGGAAATAAGCGCCTATCTCGGGGTGGAGAAAAGGACCGCGCAGCGGTGGGCGAAGTACGACCAATTGCCGTACCATCAGCCAACCGGACCGCGGGGACCGGTGCTGGCGAATCGCGAAGAACTCAACCGGTGGATGGAACGAAACACCGCGCTTGTACACCCTTCCGCCGAAGTCGAAACTAGCGTGGTTGAGACACCGGCGCCACCGGCCGCCGTCCGGCGTCCGGTCTATGTGGGAGCCGCCGGAGCCGGGGTTTTGGTGATGTCGGTTCTCTTCATTTATTCAATGGCCGGCCGGAGACCGGCGCTGGCTGATTTTTCCGTGCACGGGCGCAATCTGATCGCCGTGGATGCCCGGGGGAGCGAGTTATGGCGGCACCAGTTTCCCGACGGCCTGGTAGCATCCGACTACACTGAACCATTGCGAGCGGAGCATACCTGGATTGGAAATCTGGACGGAAAAGGCGGCTGCGGCCTCATATTTATCGCGGATCCATGGAACCGCAGCGCGGCCGGCACGGAAACCATTTGCTTCAATGCTGCCGGCGGTTGGAAATGGAAGTTCATGCCCGGCGCTCCGGTTGTGAATCGCGCGGGCAAACAAATGCAGCCCCCCTTTCTGGCGAACAGCGTGCAAGTAATGCCGGCGCCAACGACGGCCGATACCCGCATCGCCGTTTCCAGCAATCACTATGTGGATGAGGCGAATCAGGTGGCTTTCCTGGACGTGGACGGCCGGGTCCGGGGGGAGTACTGGCATCCCGGCCACTTACTTCACTTGACGCAGGCGGATCTTGACCACAACGGAAGCAAGCAGCTGTTGCTGGGAAGTGTGAACAACGGCAGCCATCAAGCCACCCTGGTGATTCTCGATCCGCTGAAGATTTCAGGAGCCGTCTCGGCCGCCAAGATGGAAGACCACAGGTTTGAGATCGTGAATATGAAGCCCGCGAAAGAGCGAGCGGTGGTGTTCTTTCCTCGAAGCTGCGTCAGCACGGGGCAGACTTACAATCGGGTCGGCTGGGTGTATGTCACCAAAGATCGAATTGTGGTGGTAGTTTCGGAAAGCACCATAGACGAGGGCCCCGGATTCATCTATCAGCTGGATTATGACCTGCGCGTGATCAACGTGGTGCCCAGCAATGCCTTTATGATTGGCCGATTGCATCGGGAGTTGGAGGCGCAAGGGACCCTGAATCACGAATTTGACTCCGACAAGGAATGTGCGCGCCTGAAGGCGGGCGTGGTGGTACTGCGCGGCGAAAACAACATCGAGCCGGGATCCACTCAAGCGCTTAACTCGGCTTCGCGCTAATGCTTGATCGCTTCCGCCAGTTCTTCGGACGGGCATGGTTGCACCGAATCGCGGGATCGACTTCTTTACCCGCCCCCGGCCAGCTTCGGCGTCAGCATCCACTTCAACACTCCGACGGGCGTCGTGCCAAAGCGGTCAAAATCGATTCTCACCAGCGCACCTTTTTTGAAATCCACCTGCAGAGTCCCGGAGCCCAGCAGGAACGCCGCCAGCGTGCTGACCAGGGGCTCATGTCCGGCCAGCAGGACCTGCTTTTCATCTTTGTGGACCTTCAGTTCGTCCCACACCGCCTCGGCGCGCGATTCGGGGACCAGCGCCTCCGTGCGCAACAGGTCGCCGCGGTATCCCAGCACTTCCGCCGCCAGTTCCGCGGTTTGCGCGGCGCGCTTGTACGGACTGGTCAAGATCAGCGACGGCTCGACGCCCGCGCCGCGCGCCACGCCCAGTACCTCGCGCAGTTTTTTCTTGCCCTCAGCCGTCAGGGCCCGTTCGGAATCGGCATGGCCGGCCCGGCCCGCTTCGGCGATCCCGTGTCGCAGAAGATAGACTTCCATTCCTGTTAGTCTACAAGCTTGAAGCTGTCGCTCGAACGGACCGCGTTCTATCTCACATGCGGCTCGGCCGCCGCCATTCTGGTTTCCATCGCGATTTCGCAGCTGCTGCTGGGCCTGGCCATCGCTATTCTGCTCATCTCGAAAGAGCGCATGCGGCTGCCGCCCATCAAGCTTCCGCTGGCGCTCTACTTCGTCTGGACCATCCTTTCTCTGCTGCTCTCCGGCGCGATCCGCGATGGCATTCCGCAGATCCGGAAATTCCTGGTGTTCTTTATTCTGCTGCTGGTTTACAGCACTTTCCACAAGGTGGCCGAAGCGCGCTGGGTGATCCTGCTTTGGACCGCGCTGGCCACGCTCTCCGCCATTCGCAGCTTGTTCCAGTTCGCGCGCAAATACGCCGAAGCCGTGGAACAGCATCAGAACTTTTACGATTTCTACGTGGGCGCGCGCATCACCGGTTTCATGAGCCACTGGATGACGTTCGGAGGCCAGGAGATGATGGTGCTGCTGGTGCTGCTGGCGTATCTTTTCTGGTCCGGCGAGCGCCGCTGGAAGCCGCTGGGGTGGGCCTGCGCCGCCATCCTCGGCATCTCGCTGGTGCTGGGCTGGACCCGCAGCATCTTTTTGCTCGGTCTGCCGGCGGGCTTGCTGTACATGCTATGGTTCTGGCGGCGCTGGCTGGTAATCGCGGTGCCCGTGGCCTTCGTGATCGCGATCTTCTTTTCGCCCGCCGCGATGCGCGAGCGGGTCACTTCCATCTTCCAGCCTCACGGAACCACCGATTCGAACGAACATCGCGTGATCACGCGCCGCACGGGCTTGAACATGATCCGCATGCATCCCTGGTTCGGCGTGGGCCCTGAGCAGGTGAAGGCGCATTTTGAAGATTACGTTCCCGCCGATATTCCCCGGCCGCTGCCAATCGGATGGTACGGCCACCTGCACAACATCTATCTGCAGTACGCCGCCGAGCGCGGCATCCCGCTGTTGCTGTTCGTGCTCTGGCTGATCGGGAAAATCCTGTATGACTTCGCCCGCGCGCTGCGCCGCCGGCCCGATGGCGAGACGCGCTTCATCCTGCACGGCGCCATCGCGGTGATCATCGCGATCCTGGCCGAGGGGTTCCTTGAATACAACCTGGGCGACAGCGAAGTGCTTACCATGTTCCTGACGGTGGTTGCGTTCGGCTACGTCGCCATCGCAGCCCAGCCGCTTCCGAGCCGCGCCCGTCAGGAAGCGTAACGTCAGCCGCTGACTCCAAGACTCCCGCCGTTCTCACGCTTGCTAACGCGCGCGGCTCCGTGAGGGACAGCTACTCGCGCCGCAACGCTACCGCCGGATCCACTCGCGCCGCACGGCGCGCCGGCAGCCACGCTGCCATCAGTGCAATCGCCATAAGCAATCCAACGGCCCCGCCCAGTGACCACGGATCGTTTTTCGGAACCTGGAACAATAGCGCCCCGAGCAGCCGCTCCGCCGCGATGGATCCAGCTATTCCCGCCAGCGCACCCGCGATAGTCCAGCGCGCCGCCTGCGAAAGCACCAGCTTGGCCACACTTCCAGGGGTCGCTCCCAGGGCCATGCGCACGCCGATCTCCGGCACTCGTTGCGCCACCAGGAACGACATCACCCCGTACAGCCCAATAGCGGCCAGCAGTATCCCGATTCCGGCGAACAGACCAAGCAGCACCGCGTTGAACCGCGGCCGATCCGCCAGCTTGCTCACTTGCGCTTGCATGGTGTCTACTTCCACCGGAAGAGTTGCGTCCATGCCGTGAATCTCGGAGCGAATCCACTCCGCAACCGCGCGCGGATCCATCGGGCTGCGCGCGATCACCGTCGATGTCCGCCGGGCATCGTCCACGCTATGCCGGGCGGCGACGTAATATTCGGCCTCGAGCGCGTACTTCAATCCACCGCTCCGCACATCGGCCGCGACTCCCACCACCGTGTGCCGCGCGCCATCCACCAACTGGATGCGCTTGCCGACTGGATCCTCATTCGGGAACAGGCGCGCAGCCAGCATCTGGCTCAATATCATCGAGCGCTGGTCCGGACGGCGGTCCTCTTCATTGAACGCGCGTCCGCGTACAATTGGGATCCCGAGCGCTGTGAAGTATCCGGGTGTAACGGTGCGCCAGGAAACCATACCTCCGGTTCCACCGGCGAAGCGGGGCCGTCCCTCTACCTCCAGCGAAAAATATGGCCGGGAACGCGTACCGCCCGCAGGCGGCGCCTTGTCCGTTACAGCCAGCTCGCCGATTCCGGGGATGCGCCGCAGCCTGTCCTCCACTTCTTCGATGAACGCCAATTCGCGGGCGCGTTGCGCGTCCCAGGTTCGCGGCAGCGCCACGGTGGCAGTCACAATGTGCTCGGTCCGCATACCCAGCGGCACATTCGACATATTCCAGAAGCTGTGCAGCAGCAGGCCCGCGCCCGTCAGCAGCACCAGCGAGATCGCGAGTTGCGCCGCCACCATGGTCCGCCGAAACGCTGCGCCAGCCGAAGATGTGGACCGCGCACCGGTGTAATCACTCACGCTCCTTTGCTCCAGCGCAGGCGCGATTCCGAACAGAAGCCCGCACAAAATGGACCCCGCCAGCGAGAACAGAAGCACGCGCGGGTCCAGCGACGCCTGCGCCAGTCCAGGAATTCCCGCCGGCGCAATCGACAGGAAGAGCCGGAGCAACACTGTACCAAGCGCGCAGCCCGCCGCTCCGCCGGCCAGGCCTAGCAGGACACTTTCGGTGAGCGTCTGCCGAATCAGCCGTGCGCGCCCGGCGCCTAACGCGGCTCGCACGGCCAGCTCGCGGCGGCGGGCGGCAGACCGCGCCAGCAGCAAATTCGCGATATTCGCGCACGCGATCAACAGCACCGAGAGCACACCGCCCAAGAGCACCCAGGATGCGAGCTTCACGTCGGAGAACTGCCGGTCGCGCATGGATCGGATGCGCAGCTTAATCTCTTTGCGGAACGCCGGCGGCGCCGATTGGATAAACTCCAGCAGCCGCGGCTGCATCGCAGCCTCCGCCTGGGGAATGCTCACGCCTGGCTTCAGGCGTCCGAACACGCGCACAAGGCGGCCTGGTCCGGGATTCCGCTGGCTCGCCTCATCCATCCGCTGCGGGATCAGGACGTCGGCGGAGCTCAGGCCGGGCAGCTCGAAGCCGGCCGGCAGGACGCCGATGATGGTGGCAGTCCGTCCATCGACGGACATGGTCTTCCCCAGAACATCGCGGCTGCCCGCAAACCGGCTTTGCCACAGACTGTGGAACAGCAGCGCTACTTCAGGCCCGTTGGGGCGGTCCTCCTCGCGCGTGAAGCTGCGTCCCAGCAGGGGCTGGACACCGAACGTGGGCACAAAACTGGCGTCCGCCTCGACGCAGCGCAGTCGCGCGGGGTTGCGCTCGGTGAGGTCGCAATCCGAGATGCCGGACCAGGACGTGAGCGCGGCGAACGGCCCAGGGTGATCGCGCCAGTCCAGGAACGCTGCGCCGAAGAGGAATTCCTGCGAATCGAGCGGCGCTATGATCCCGGCCGAGACCAGACGTCCGTCATCGGGGTACGGCAGACTGCGGAACAGAATTCGATCAACGACGCTGAAGACCGCCGAGGAAGCTCCGATCCCGAGGGTGGCTGCGAGAATCGCGGTCAGGGTGAATGCGGGGGTCCGAAGAAACCCCCGGATCGCGTAGCGCGCGTCTTGGGCGATGGATTCAAAAAAAAGGCCGGCGGGCATGCCAATATTGGACACCGCCTCACACTGACTTGTGCCCGCGTGAAACTGTGGGACGGGCCTCCGGGCCTGTCTCCGTTCCGAGCCGCAAAGGGAGCGGTGCCTCTGGGACCGGATCATCCCGACCGTTCCCTCTGGTCCCATCTCAGAAATAACAAACCAGCGATCGGGCTACCTGCCGGGCTTATACGCGATGCAGTCGATCTCCACTTTCATCTTTGGATCGGCGAACTTCGCCTCAACCGTGGTTCGCGCCGGTTTCGCGGCGCCGAAAAACTCCGCGTAGACTTCATTCATCGCTTTGAAGTCCCGCCCGTCGGAAAGAAACACCGAGCACTTGACGACATCTGCCAGCGTTGCGCCGCAGCCTTCCAGGATGCGGCTGATATTGTTCAGCACTTGCCGCGTCTCATGGGCGATATCGCCGTAGGAGTATTGATCCGTAGCCGGATCGATGGGTCCCTGGCCGGAGACGAACAAGAAATCTCCGGCTCGTACCGCGGGCGAGTAAGGGCCCCGGGGGACCACTACTCCTGGAGGTGAAAGCCGCTCGATCAATCTTTCCTCTTGCGCGGGCGCCGCTGCGGACGGTCACTCTGGTTGCCCTGCCCCGCGGCTTTGCGCGGACGCGGAGGCCGGCTGCTGACCTTTTTCGGTTTGGCCGGCGGCGGATTCGGTTCAATCAGCGAAGGCTGGCCCTCGACATATGGTTGCGGCCCGTCGTCCTCTTCTTCCTCAATCGAAGCCTGCGCCGGCGGTTCCGGCAGCGCGGGCGGATAGAACTCGGCGCCCAGCGTTACCACCAAGCCGCGTTCTTCATCCGGCTCCACGCGAACCACTTGCTTATCCTGCGCGTAATTCAGGAACTCGGAGAACTCCTGGAATCCGTAGCTGGTATAGCTGAAGTCGGGATGCTCGGCCTGCATCCACGCCGCCAGATCCTCGGCGGACGCGCCGCTCTCCATCTCCAAACGATGCGTCTCCAGGCAATCGCGCAGGGCCGGTAGCGCTTCTTCGGGTTTGGGCTGCGCGCGTTCGGTCTGATGCGAGCCGCTGGATTTGCGCTCGATCATGTACCGGCCGCCCTGTCCGCTCACATTCACGTAGTCGGACTTTTTCAGCCGCTCCACGAAATCGGAGAAGCTGTTCGCGCCGTAGGCCTTCTCGCTGAAGCTGGGATCCAACTGCAGCATGGTGCTCTTCAGCAATCCGAGCTGCGGCTGAACGGCGCGGCGCTCCAGAACCTGCAGAGCGCGCTCCACCAAGGGCATGGACTGCGCCAGATCGAGCGGCGCCGGACGCGGGTGGTGCTGCTGCGGCTGCGGCTGTTGCTGCGGGCCGCCCGCCGGACCCTTCGGCCTGTCGCGCCGGTCGTGATGTCCACGGTCGCTGCGTCCTCCGCCGGGGGGAGCCGATTCACGCTCTGGTCCGTCGGACAGCAGGCTCTCATAGCTGACGAACTCGTGACAGTTCTGCTGCAGAATGGTGCTGGTAAACGCGCGGCCGCCCACCACGAACACGGTTTTGCCGTATTCCTTGAGCTTGTTCACCAGCGGGATAAAGTCGCTGTCGCCGCTGACAATGGCGAAGGCGTTCACGTGATTGTGCGTGAAGGCCATCTCCAATGCGTCCAGGGCGAGATTGATGTCGGCGCCGTTCTTGTCGCCGCGGGGCGACGGCAGGCGCTGCACCATCTGGACGGCGTTCTCCGCCATCTGCCGCGTGGCGCCTTCCTGGCGGCCCCAATTGGCGTAAGCGAACTTGGCCACAATGTCGCCGCGTTCCTTCAGCGCGTTCAGCGCGATGGATACGTCAAATTCGCGCCGCAGTGTCGATTTCACGCCGATCTCGATGTTGTCGTAGTCCACGAATACGGCGATATTCAGTTTTTCTTGCATTGAGTCTCTTATATTTCTGTGAATCCACATCTTGCCGTCGAAGACGCAGCGCATGGGCCTCGCGAGAGGCTCAAGCGGTCTGCTTCACCGAAGACCGGATGAAGTCCACGATTTCTTCAAGCGAGGCGCCGGGTTGAAAAACGGCGGCCACGCCCTGCTTCTTCAATTGTGCCGCATCTTCGCCGGGAATAATGCCCCCCACGATGACGCGGACGTCATCCATCTGCTTTTCGTGCAACAGCTCCAGCACGCGCGGGACAATCGCATTGTGCGCCCCGGAAAGGATCGAAAGTCCGATCACCTGTACGTCTTCCTGAAGCGCGGCGCTCACAATCATCTCCGGAGTCTGACGAAGCCCGGTGTAGATGACTTCCATTCCCGCGTCACGAAGGGCTCGCGCGATTACCTTCGCCCCGCGGTCATGACCATCCAGGCCCGGTTTGGCCACCAGGACCCGGATACGGTTGTCCATATATACTGCTCCGATGTTACCACCCCCACCCGCTGTGGGGCGGGGCCCCTGGCCGGCTTCACTTACTAGATCCGAGCAGTCTTCCGAACCGAAGCATTTCGCCAGTCCGTTCCTTCCCGTTTCATCACCAGCACCACCGGAATTCGCTGCGAAGTCGTCTCATTCGGTTCGTGCAACGTCCGGCGTGCTGAACCGAACCGAGCGGATCATCAGGCGCAGGGGCGGTTGAGACTGCAAAACGGCTGCGGGAAGCGATTGCGCCTCACCCCAGGGCTCATGAGAGATAACGACGCTCCCCGGAGTGATCCTCCAGAACGCCGCCATCGTAGCACCAGAACAGCCGGCAAACCGCGTAAACTGGCTGCATGCCGCTGCATGCGCTGGCCTTCCTTTTCCTGTTCCAGCCGCCGGAAGCCAGCGCGCAAGATAAACAAGTGGCCGTACTGGCAGCGCAAATCCGCCGGCTCGCCGTATCGGAACCCGTGGTTTTCGGAATCGACACACGGATGAAGGCCGCCGAAGTTCTCACCAGCAAGTATCCCAAGCTTGCGGGTGAGTTTTTGCGCGAGGGCCGGGCGGCGATGAGCGGCGTCTCCGATCCCGACGACCAGGACGCGCTCCGCGTGCGCATGGCTGAGCTGCTAGCGCCGCTCGATCTGGATGAAGCCGAGCGTGTCATCCGCTCCATCCGCCGCGGCCGCGACGAGGATTTCGTAGCGCACGCCTACGACAAGCTGTGCACTTTTCTCGGCCCGCATCCCGCGCAAGTCCGACGCATGATCACCAAGGGTCTGAGCGCGGGAGCCTTCCGCATGGAAAGCGCCGCAGGATTACTGGCAAGCCTGAAAACGGTGGACCCCGACGCCGCAGTTGAACTGTTCTCCGAGATTCTAGCGGCTTTCCCGGCCGAATCCGCCGGCGAAGACGACGTGTACTTTCTGCTCAAGCGCGCCGGGGAGATCGCGGGTGTCAGCCGCGCGCTCGCGATCGAGGCCATCGACAAAGCGCTAAACGCCGCGGGGTCCGATATCCCGAGGATCAAATCGGAAGCCCGCCGGAAGATGCGCCGGGAAGTGGCGACGCTGCTGGGGTCGATTGACCCCGAGCTGTTGATTCGCTATCAGTCGGAGCGCAAGGACCTCGAGTTTACCCGGACGCCGGATCCGAAGCCGGAGGAAGACAAGAAGCCGGACGATTCCGTTCCCGATCTATCGAAGCTTCCATATGCCGAAGCTCTGTCACAGGCGCGAGCGCTGGAGAATCTCACGCCGCGCGCGGTGGCGTTGATCGAACTGTCGCGCCGGGAGGAGCTTACGGCACAGCAGCGGGCGAGCCTCGCATCCGAGGCGCTCGCCGTCGCCGGGAAGCTCCCGTTCAGCCAGGAACGCCTTTATGCGCTGGCCATGCTGAGCCGCGATTTCGCGCGCCGCGATGAGCCGGCCCTCGCATCGCTGGCGGCGCAGATGCTCTCGGAGACTTTTACCAAGGCTTGCGACTGTCCCACCGCGATCTGCCGCCACTCCGGCGTCGATTTTGAATGCCTGGAGCTGGTAGAGGCGTTCGCACAATATCTGGATGAGTTCAAAATCACTCAGGAATCGATGAGCCTGCAAAACATCTCGCTGGAGGCCCGTATGCTGGTGCTGAAGTTGAATAGGCTGCTGCGTGCCGAGCCGCGCGCGTCAGCAAGCGTACGCGGGCCGGGGGCGTGAATGTCCCGCTTCCTGACGGGCGCGGCTCAGACGACGCTGGTTTCCGTATACGTCCCGAAAACCTCGCGAAACGCATCGCAGATTTCGCCCACCGTCGCGTATTCGCGCACGGCATCCAGAATGAACGGCATGGTGTTTGCCGTTCCACGCGCGGCCTCGCGCAAGAGATCCAGCGCCTTCGCCACCGCGCCGTTGTCGCGGCGCTTCTTTAACGCCGCCAGCTTCTCCAGCTGATGCTGCTGTGATGTCGCATCGATCCGTAGCAGGTCAATCTGGTCCTGGTCCTTCTCGGTGAAAGCGTTGACGCCCACGATCTTCTGCTCGCCCGTTTCTATTTCGTGCTGATACTGGTAGCTGGCGTTCGCAATCTCGGTCTGCGGGAAGCCCCGTTCTATCGCCGGGATCATGCCGCCCATTTCATCGATCCGGCGGATGTACTCGCGGGCCCGCTCTTCCATTTCGAGCGTCAGCCGTTCCACGAAATAGCTGCCGCCCAGCGGATCGGCCACAGCGGGGATGCCGCTTTCATGCGCGATGACCTGCTGCGTCCGCAGCGCGATGGTCACCGCGTGCTCGCTGGGCAACGCATATGCTTCATCCAGCGAATTCGTGTGCAGGCTCTGCGTACCCCCGAGCACCGCGGCCAGCGCCTGAATGGCGGTCCGCACAATGTTGTTGTAAGGCTGCTGCCAGGTCAGCGAACATCCGGCGGTCTGCGCGTGCGTGCGCAGCTTCAGGCTGCGCTCATCCTGCGCCCCAAAACGGCCGCGCATCACTTCCGCCCAGATCTTACGCGCGGCGCGGTACTTGGCGATCTCCTCGAAAAAATCGTTGTGCGCGTTGAAGAAGAAGCTGAGACGCGGCGCGAAGGTATCCACCGGCAGCCCGCGATCGAGTGCCCATTCGACATACTCGATGCCGTCGCGCAGGGTGAACGCCAGTTCCTGCACTGCTGTCGATCCGGCTTCGCGAATATGGTATCCGCTGATGGAAATCGGATTGAATCGCGGCACGCGCTGCGTGGAGAATTCAATCACGTCCGTCACCAGCCGCATCGACGGCCTCGGAGGATAGATGTACTCCTTCTGCGCGATGTACTCTTTCAAAATATCGTTCTGCAGCGTCCCCGAGATGCGGCTCCAATCGACGCCCTGCTTCTCGGCGACAGCGAGGTACATGGCCCAGATGACCGGCGCCGGAGAGTTGATGGTCATCGAAACCGTCACCTCGTCCAGCGGAATATTTCGGAACAGAATCTCCATGTCCTCGAGCGACGAAATGGAGACGCCGCACTTGCCTACTTCGCCGGCAGACGTGGGATGGTCGGCGTCATATCCCATGAGCGTCGGCAAATCGAAAGCCACGGATAATCCAGTCTGGCCCTGGCTCAACAGATACAAGTAGCGGCGGTTGGTCTCTTCAGGCGTGGCGAAGCCGGAGAACTGGCGCATGGTCCAGAGCTTGCCGCGATACATGCTCTCATGAATGCCGCGCGTATAGGGGAACTCGCCGGGTTCGGGGAGTTGCAGCTTGCGGATATGCTCGGGGCCGTAGGATGCTTCGACGGGGATGCCGCTGAGCGTCTTGTAGGCGCGCTCTTCAGCGGTGGGGGTGAGGGTGCCGGCAGGCTTCACGATTCATTGTAGCGTCACAAGCTAAAGCATGTGCTACCGCGGACACCGTTACCGCAGGTAGCACATGCTTTAGCTTGTGTACGAACCGCTACTTAATCCGCTCGTCCTTTTCGATCTTGCCGTCGCGGATGTGGATTACCCGGTGCGCGTGCAGGGCGATGTCGTGCTCGTGCGTCACCAGGATGATGGTGTTGCCTTGCTGGTACAGGCGCTCGAACAGCGCCATGATTTCGTTGCCGGTAGCTGAATCCAGGGCGCCCGTGGGCTCGTCCGCCAGCAGGATGGACGGGTGATTCACCAGCGCCCGAGCAACCGCTACGCGCTGGCGCTGTCCGCCTGATAACTCATTTGGTTTGTGCATCATGCGCTGGTCAAGGTCAACCGCGCGAAGCGCCGCCTTGGCCAGTTCCACGCGCTTCTCCGCCGGCAAACCGGCGTAAATCAGCGGCAGCTCTACATTGTGCAAAGCCGTGGCGCGGGCCAGCAAATTGAAGGTCTGAAAAACGAAGCCAATCTCTTTATTCCGGATGCGCGCCAGCTCGTCGTCCGACATATCGCTGGCCAGCTTGCCATTCAGATAGTATTGGCCCTTGGACGGCGTATCCAGGCAGCCGATCAGGTTCATCAGCGTCGACTTCCCCGACCCCGACGGCCCCATGATGGCCACGTATTCACCGCGGCGTATCTCGATATCCACGCCCGACACGGCGTTGATCTCCTGGTCGCCCATCACATAGGTTTTCCAGAGATCGTAGGTGCGGATGACGATGCCGTCGCGCTTGAGCTGATCGCCGCGTTCGATAAGTTCTTGAGTGGCGGTAGCCATGATTTGTTCTAGCTGTCCGCCTTCACAACCGGAGCCTTGTTATCTACTTTCACGCGCGCGTCATTCCGCAGAGTCCGGATTACCTTATAGCTGCCGGTGACAATCTGGTCGCCCTCCTGCAGGCCGTTCAGCACTTCGATATCGGTGGCGCCGGTGATGCCGGTGTCCACCTTCAGGAATGTCGCCTTGCCGTTACGAACGGTAAAAACACCCTGGATCTCCTGCTTCTTGGCCTTCTCCGCGGCCGGGTCAAGCTTGGAAGCCGCCTGAACTCCCGGTTTGGGCGGGGGTTCCAGATCGCCCTTCTGGCGTACGGTGAGCGCCTGAATGGGGATGGTCAACACGTGCTGGCGAGTGGCGGTGATCACCTTGGAGGTGCAGGAGAGTCCCGGACGAATGTCGTCGGGTGGGTTATCGAGCGCGATCACTACTTTGAAATCCTTGGCTTCCTGACTGGAAACCGCGCTCTGCGATGCGGCGAGTCCGGTGGATCGCAAGATAGCGGTGTTGCCAATTTCCACCACATGTCCCTTGAATGTCTTGTTTGGAATTGCGTCTATCGTGATATCGGCCATCTGATCCAGCTTGACGTTGACGATATCGGTTTCGTCCACCTTGACTTCGGCAGTGATCAGCGACATATCGGCGATGGTCATGATGGTGCTGGCGGAAGAATTCTGAATGCCCTGCACCACGGTTTCGCCCACGCGCACCGGAAGATTGGTCACCACGCCATCCAGGGGCGCGATCACCAGGTGCTTCTCCGCCATATCGGCGTAGCGCGTAAGGTTGGAACGCATCTGATTGACACGGCGTTGCGAGGAGGTGAGCTGCTGGCTGGCCTGGGCTTTCTGCGCCTGAGTCTGAGCGACGCGCGTCTCCGCTTCGTGAATCGCCGCAGCCGCGGTGTCGAAGACGGCCCTCTTCTGGTCGTATTCCTGCTTCGCGATCAACTGGCCTTTCAGCAGTTGCTCGGCGCGATCCAGATCGAGCTTGGCGCGCTGGTATTCGGCCTTGTTACGCTCCAGCGTGGCTTGCGCGTTTCGAATGGCGTCATCCATGGAGTTAAGACCGGCTTCCGCCGCCGCGGAATCGGCCAGCGCCATATTGATGGCGTCCTTCTGCGCCTGCACGTCGGCATCGGCCTGGATGGATTCGATCTTGGCGATCACCTGGCCCTTGCGGACGTGGTCGCCTTCCTTCACCAGGATTTGCGTGATGGGACCCATCGCGTTCGCGCCCAGGTTGATATAGTTCTTCGGTTTGATCTCGCCGGACGCGGTTACCGTCGCGGTGAGATCCTGGCGGGCGGCCTTGCCGGTTTGCACGGTGACGACGCCGCGCTCGTTCAGCTTGATGCTAGCGAACACTCCGCCGGTAACGACGACCACCAGCGCGATAATTAAGACAATCTTCCATTTGCGCTTCACAGGGGACGCGCCTCCGTTTACAATACGCCCAAATCACTAAGTTGTTCGGTGTATCTGAACAATATCGTACCATGGCCACTTGTGGGGCAGGCGATTCGCCTGCCTCCCCAAGTTTGCCTTTGGCAGGCGAAACCGCCTGCCCCACTAACTCACCAAGCTCGCCAAGCTCATTTGGTCTTCAGCCACTTCACCGACTTCGGCGTAACCCGTTCGCACTGCATTACTTCGGTAACCCCCGACGCGATGGTGGCGCAGGCATTCGAAGTGGCGGTGCGCAGCGCATGTTCCTCGGAATCGGCCGACGCAGTGCGGCAGTTCGACTGGCCGTTATAGTCGATACACACTTCCACCCGGTATTTCGCGATTCCCATGGTGGACCATACGATCACGCCGATAACTGCCGCCAGGAACGCAAGCCCCAGCCAGACGGTGCGATTCATTCGGTGAAGAAGCTCCCCATGCGCCGGAACTTCTGATACCGTTCTTCCAGCAGCACTGCCGGATCAATACCGGAAAGTTCGGCCAGCGCGGCGGCCAGGGTTCCGCGCAACGATTCCGCGGCTGCGTCCACATCGGTGTGGGCGCCTTCGGACGGTTCGGGGATAATTCCATCGATCAACCCCAGCTGTTGCAAATCGGGGGCGGTGAGGCGCAAGGCTTCGGCGGCTTGCGGCGCCTTGCCGGAATCGCGGTAAATGATGGCGGCGCAGCTTTCGGGACTGATCACACTGTACACGGCGTTCTCCAGCATGTACACGCGATTCGCCACGCCCAGCCCGAGCGCGCCTCCGCTGCCGCCTTCGCCGATGACAACCGCGATCACCGGCGTGTTCAGCCGCGACATTTCGCGCAGATTCACGGCGATTGCTTCGGCCTGCCCGCGCTCTTCGGCGTCCACGCCGGGGTAGGCGCCAGGCGTGTCCAGGAAAGTAATAATCGGCCGGTGGAATTTGTCCGCCAGCTTCATCACGCGCAGCGCTTTTCGATAGCCTTCCGGCTTGGGCATGCCCCAGTTGCGGTGCAGCTTCTGTTTGGTATCGCGGCCCTTCTGCTGCGCGACGATCATCAAGGGCTGGCCATCGAAATGGCCCATGCCGGCCACGATAGCCGGATCGTCCGCGAAGCAGCGGTCGCCGTGGATTTCTTCAAATCCAGTGAACAGGCGCTGGATATAGTCGAGGCTGTGCGGCCGCTTGGGGTGCCGCGCAAGCAACACGCGTTCCCACGCGGGATTGGTGGGCGCAGGCGCGGGTTTCTCTTGATCGCCCGGCACTGGAGCGGATTCGGGCGCTTGCGATTCTTCGTCCATGCACTAGGTTGCCAGGATCTCCACCGACTCGGGTCCGCAGATGCGCTCGATTTCGGCCCGGAACTCCTTGTCGGGACGGACCTTGGCAGTAACATCCAGGATAACGGAAAAGTCGCGGGGCTTTTCGAGCCGCAGGCGAACCTCGGTGCCGCCGGTCTTGCGGCTGAACAACTGGAACAGCGCCTGGGCCTTCTCCCCGTTGCCGTTCGCGCCCAGCCGGACGCGGATGGCAATCACGCTGGGATGGTCAAGGCGGGCGTTAACCAGCGGGGTGATGTCCTGGATGGAGATTTTGGGAGGCGCGTTATCCTCGGGCAGCACCATGCCGCGGACCAGCAC
>JALYHQ010000061.1 GCA_030776455.1 Acidobacteriota bacterium
GGTCGCGGCTCCGGTTTTGAGGAGTATTCGCATGCGGGATTCATTTCTGTGTCCTGATTCAGCGCGGCGGTCCCCAGCTAACTCACTTCTTCCACTTTGACCGTCACCCCATCCGGAAGAATCGAGACCTCGCCGTAATGCACGCCGGTCTGCTCCTCATACTCGACGTCGATAGTGGTTACCACGTCGGCTCTATGCCGGTGGGCGCCGTCACCACTTTGTTGAGCAGTTCTTCAACGTCACGTGTGGGAAAAGTGCACTTTCCCCGGACCTGCAACCGCATTTTCCTGTGTCTTTCGCCATTCGATGGTACCTCTCAGGATAGCGATCTATTGCGCGAAAACGTTTCAATTCCAGCTGGACTGTACAGGTTCAAGCTCCGCCCGCCGATATAGGTACTCAAATGAAAGTATTCACGGACGAACTACACCTGAGCGAAGAATCGCTTGGACTGCTTGTGCTCGGCGACCTTTCCCCCACCAACCGCAAGTGCGTAGTGGCCCACCTCTCCGAGTGCGGCCCGTGCGTACGCCGGCTTAGCGAAGCTGAGGAATTTATCGCCATGTTCAAGCAGCTGGCCCGCAGAGACTCCTCGCGCGGAATCGTTTCGGGGCGAGTGGTTGAGTGCGCGAGTCCTGGTCACGCCGCTGCGCTTTAGTAGCGCCGCGACGACTCTTACTTCTTCGCAGGCGCGGCTTCCGCCGGCTTCGGGGCTTCCGGCAGAATGAATGTGGTCTCGCCGGGGCGCAGCAGCTTGAGATTCTTGCGAATCTCCATCTCCTGCTCGGCTGGGCTGTCCTGCAGCTTGCGGATGCGTTCCTTCTTGTAATCGTTTTCGCGCTGCAGCGTGGCGTTCTGTTCCTCGAGCGAGTGGATGTCCCGCCACTTGTCGAACAGCGCGGGAATCCCTTGCGGGCCCCGCAACGCTACAAAGCCGTATACGCCGATCATGACGAAGCCGGCCGCAAACAGCAGGCGTCGGATAGCTACATTCATAACAAACCGCTTACATTGTTTATATCGCGGTTTGGCCGAAAGGTCCAGTGGCAGGAGCCAGATGACGAACAAAATTTTGGTGCTGAGTACGTGCGGGACGGCTGAAGAGGCCGAAAAGATCGCTCGGGACCTGGTGACTCAGCGCCTGGCGGCGTGCGTCAACGTGGTTCCCGGCTTGCACAGTTTCTATCGGTGGGAGGGCGCGATTGAAGATTCCGCGGAGACTCTACTGCTGATCAAGACCACCCGCGAGCTCTTTCCCCGCTTGCAATCCGAGTTGACGCGACTGCACAGCTACAACGTCCCGGAGATTGTAGCGCTCCCGGTGGTCGATGGCGCGGAGCGCTACTTGGATTGGATCGATGCCGAACTCGCGAATCCTCCGGCACCGTAAACCATCGATGCCCCGGGTGGGGCAGGATTGCATCCTGCGGCCGATAAATAATCGGCCTCTGGCAGGCGAAACCGCCTGCCCCACCACAATGACCGATCTTAGCAGTGGTTCATCGCGAACCAAACGAAGATCAGGACTCCAGGTACACCCAACATCCATGCAAACATGTATTTCATGACTTTCCTCCTCCGCTAATTACTATGCAATCGGCTTGCCAACCGGTTTTTACCGTTTTTATTGAGGAAAAGCGCAACTTTGAGGAATTCACCACGCAACTTCTACAAACTTCGCACGCCCAGGCTGGTGATGTCGTCCACCCGCATGGCTTCTTTTACTACGAACGGCTCCCCATAACGCACGCCGATCAGATTCCCGTAGAAACGCGCGACGGCGCCCAGCCGCTCGCGGATCTCGGTCTGCTTCGGAAACAAATCGGACCCCTCGCCCGCCTCGCCATACTGCGAATCGTAGGCGAACAGCGCGGACATGCGGCGCTCGAACTGGGCCGAGATGTCCACCACGAATGACGGCGTCACGTTGGCGTAGACCGACGCGTACAGGATCTTGTGCGGACGGTGCGGCTCCGTGGAATCGTCGAGCTTCTTCAGGCCGGCCAGGAAACAGGCCTCGTAGCCGATCTCGGAACAGCGGTAGTGGTCGGGATGGCGGCCCTCCCAATAAGGAAGAATCACCACGCGCGGGCGCAAACGCCGGATCTCGGCCGCCAGCGTCATGCGGACTGAGATGGTGTTCTCCAGCCGCGCGTCGGGCAGCCGGAGATTGCCGCGCCAGGCGAGCTGCATGCGGCAGGCCGCGGTATTCGATTCCTCTATCCGCAAATCGGGCGTGCCGCGCGTGCCCATATCGCCGGCAGTGAGATCCAGCGCGCCGGTGCGATAGCCGGTCTCGGCCATGCGGATCAGCGTTCCGCCGCAGGTTTGCTCGATGTCGTCGGGATGCGCGGCGATGGCCAGAATATCCAGCGGGCGCGTTATGCCGAGTGAAGGCGAAGTCACTTCTTCGAACATGTCAGGACCAGTTCCTCTGGAAGCGCTGGCGTGCGGGCAGGATCAGCACCAAGGCCATGCCCGCGATGAAGCCGCCCACATGCGCGAACCATGCGACATCGCCTTGCGACACCTGCGAATCGCCGATGGATCCCAGGCCCGTCACAAACTGCAGCGCGAACCAGTACAGCAGCAGGATGGCGGCCGGAATATCCAGCGTGGTGAAGAACACGAAGATGAACACCAGCGTCACGATGCGAGCGCGTGGAAACTTGACCAGGTAAGCGCCCATCACGCCCGCGATGGCGCCGCTCGCGCCCACCGTGGGCACCGGTGAATAGTAATTCAAAAGCAGGTGCGCGATTCCCGCGGCCACTCCGCACGCCAGGTAGAAGAACAGGAAGCGCCCATGTCCCAGCAGGTCCTCGATGGCCTTGCCGAATACCCACAGGAACAGCATGTTCCCGGCGATGTGCATGAAGCCGCCGTGAATGAACATCGACGTCAGCAGGGAAGACCAGTGGAAACGGTATGGAACAATGCCGTAATGTCCGATGAACAGACTCAGCGGATCGCGGCGTCCCATCTCGGGGTCCTGCAGGCTGAGCTCGTAGACGAACACCAGAATGTTGGCGGCAATCAGCAGTAAAGTTACGATGGCGGGCGAAGTGGTCCGCTCCGAGCTGCGCAGCGGGATCATGAAGCGGGGCGGGCGCCGACGCGCTGTTCGAAGTCGCGATTCGCGCGCCGCTCGGCCCGGGTCATCAATCCCAGTGCTTCCCGGATGGAAGCGATGCCGCCCCGGGCGCCCAGCGCGGTGCAGTTCAGCGCGGCCATCGCGTTCGAAAACTCGAGCGTCTCGCGCAGGGGCATGTTCTGCAAGACAGCATAACAAAACGCGCCATGAAAGACGTCTCCGGCGCCGGTGGTATCCACGCAATTGACCACGAACGCCGGCGAATAGAGAAACGCGCCGTCCATGCGCGCCAGCGCGCCGCTGGAGCCCAGCGTCATGGCGGCCACGCGCATGCCGTATTCTTCCTGAATCATTTCGAGCGCCTTGAACGGATCGCGCTCATTGGTCCACTGCGTGGGAAATTCCGAGCTGGTCACCAGATAATCCACGTTGGGCAGCACGCGTTCGAAGCCGTGATAAATGGTGTCGACATCCAGCACAACGGGGATGCCATGCTCACGCGCGATCCCGGCCGCCTTGGCTACCGCGGGCGTGTCATGCGCGTCGATATGCAGCATGCGCGCGCACGTGATCTTCTCCGGCGTGATGGAGCCCGGATCCAGCCGCAAACAATCGTCGCGACGCCACAGCACCGTGCGCTCCCCGGTGCTGCGGTCGATCAGGATGTAGGCGGACTGGTTGGGGCAATTCTTGCGGACCTCTACGTCGTCCAGATTGATCCCCGTTTGGCGCAGGCTGTTGAGCTGGACGATGCCGCGTTCGTCGTCGCCCACGGTTCCAATGTATTTCGCGCGCAGCCCCAGGTGCGCGCAGGTAACCATCGCGCTGGCCACTTGCCCGCCGGGACTGAGGATCTCATCTTCAAATGCGACCTTCCCGGCGTAGGCGGGGAAGTGCGGCAGGACGATGAGCGTGTCGGTAGCGTTCAGCCCGACCCCGACAATGTCAAAAAGAGGCACCAAGGAACAGGATACATACCAATCATCCGCGCGCTTGACTCAGCTGAAAAGACCCCGGCCATGATAGCGTTTATTCACATGCACCCAGGCCGGCCGAAAGCAGTAGTTCACGTGGTAATCATCGTCACTGCTGCGACCCTGTTAACGCTGAATCTTTTCGCCTGGGACGTCGTTTTCGGCGAAGCGGACCCCTTCCTGCTGAAAGCCATCGTGTTCGTCGCAGTGATGCGAGCAGCGGTACTCTGGTTTTTCTGGAAAGGTAAGAACTGGGCCCGCATCTTTCTGCTTGTCACTGCGATTCTGGGTCTCCTGCAAGTGCCTGCTGCGCTGAACTCCGGCCGCGGCAACTGGATTTCAGTCATCCCGCAGCTTGCGGCAAACCTTTTTGTGTGGATCTGGCTAAACCGGTTGGAGGTAAGGAAATGGTACAAGCCAGACTATCTACAAGATTTCAAGGGTGTATGGCGATAAAACGCAGCACTGCTTGGGCGATGGGGTCGTCGTCGTGCCACACGTCTACGATTTCATTGATGTGGTTCTTGGCGGGGACGTAGACCAGTTCTGACGACACGCCGGCTTTGCGCAGTGCGGCGTCGAATTCGCGGGCCTGCGCGGGCAACGCGGGATAATCGTTTTCGGCGTACTCCACCAGGAACGGGGGCGCGCCGGGGCGCACATGCGTGATGGGCGATGCGTTTTCCTTGTCGTCGTTGAAGCCGGGGATGGACCGGACATCATACACGCCGCTCAACGGCAGCACGCCTTTCAGATTCGGCCAGAACTTCGGAATCAAGCCTACGTAGGCCGCCAGGTGGCCCCCCGCTGAATGGCCGGCGACGTAGATACGTTTCGGATCGCCGCCGTATTCGGAGATGTGCTGGATGGTCCATTCCAGCGCGGCGGTGGCATCTTCCACCTGCGCCGGGTGCGGACTGCCGGGCATCAGGCGATAGCTGGGCACCACTACGCCGATGCCGGTTTTGGCGAAGCGGTTGGCCAGCGCCGTATACTGCGCGCGGTCGCCACTGCGCCATGATCCGCCATGGATAAACAACAGCACGGGGAAGTTCTGCTTGCCCGCGGGAAGATACAGATCGAGCTTGTGCTTAGGGAGGTCATCCCGTTCCACGTACGCGATGTCCTTCTTCGCCTCGACGCCGGGGGCCAAATCCGGCGGGCCGCCTTTCCAGGCGCCGGTCTCGGGGGGAGCCATGTAGATGGCGCCGCTGTAGATCCAGGGGCGCTCCTCGCCGTCGACGCTGAGCCACGCTTCCAGCCGATACGCGCCGGTTTCCTTGGGCGCGAAGGTCATCTCCGAGCCGGTAGATTCTGACACCACAACGCCGTTGTGAATCAGCTTCAGCTTCGCCGCCACGGGAAGGCGCGCCACGATGACCGTGCCGCGAGTCATGGGAACCTGATCGCCGATGGCGTAAATGCCCAGGTTGTTGCCGCCGACAAAAGTGAAACCGGATGGATCACACAGCCAGTCATGCGCAACATACGTGCGGCCCTTGCGCAGCGATTCGCGGATGGACGGCTCGGTGAGCTCGCGCGCCAGAATGTGCGTTGAGACGTCGCGGAAGCTGACTTCATAGGGATCGAAGACGACGCCCCGGTAGATCTGATTCTGGTGCGAATCATTCGCCGCGATGGCGGTGAAGGGATGTTTCGCCAGTTCCTTGTCAAAGATCGCGAAGATGGACGGCCAGTAATCGGCTTGCGCGCCGAATAGCTCATCGGGATACTTCTTCTGCGCATCCACCAGGCGCGCCCATTCGGCGGGGTTCGCCATCGCGCCCTTGAAATATTCCTCGAACTCCTTTTCATCCTTGGCGTCGGTGTGGCGATTGTAGATCTCCATGCCCTGGAAACCTTCCGAGGATGGGTCGGGCGTCTCTTCGAGATGCGAGAGGAAGCGAAGCTCGTCGCCGGGCAGAGGGTAGCGCAGCAGGTGATCGTCCTCGGACCCGGGGATGAACAGGACGCCTTCGCGCAAGCCGCGCCAGGTGTCGGGCTTGGGGCCGCGATGGTCCGTGAACATCACCACTTGCACGTTCGCGGCTTTCGCTCCGGCCAGTACTTGCGGACGGGTGCCTTTGGTGTGGTCGGCATCCTCGGCGTGGACGTGGAGCACGGCGCGGTAATCGTAGTAGACGCCCTGCCAGGCGAGCTCTTTACGCTCCTT
>JALYHQ010000062.1 GCA_030776455.1 Acidobacteriota bacterium
ATTGTAAGGCTCGCGATACAGGCGCTTGTGCTCCAGGAACAATACCGGATCGTCGCAACGAATGGCGGTACGAAGCAGCCCGCACGCGTCGAGTGCGTTGGACGGAAACACTACCCGCAGACCGGGCAGGTGGGTGAAGATTACCTCGCCGCACTGGCTATGGTAAATGGCGCCGCCGTTTAGATATCCACCGATAGGAACGCGGATCACCATGGGACACTTGAACCCTCCGTTGGAGCGCCAGCGCAGGGTCGCCATTTCATCGCGGATCTGCATCATCGCCGGCCAGATGTAATCGAAGAATTGGATTTCGGGAACCGGTTTCAGCCCGCGTGTCGACATGCCGATGGCGCGGCCGACAATGCCCGCCTCAGCCAGCGGGCTGTTGAAGCAGCGCGCGGATCCGAATTCCGTCTGCAGCTTCGCCGTGGCCTTGAAGACTCCCCCTTTACCCTTGACCTCGCCCAGATTTTGCTCGCGGCTGCAATCCGCGACATCCTCGCCGAACACCAGCACCCGCGGATCGCGCCGCATTTCTTCTTGGAGCGTCCGGTTGATGGAATCCACCATCGTGCGCGGCAGGCCTTCCAGTTTTGGCGCGACGTCGAATTCCGCCGAAGTTGGATCTACCGATTCCGAATACAGGTGCCGCAGCGCAGAGCCCTTGGGCGGCGGCGCGGCACGCAGCACCCGATCCGTGATCTCCTGCAGCTCATTATCAATTTCATGGACGATGCGATCCAGCGCGTGAGCGTCCAGGATGCCTTCATCGAGCAGATACTTGGAAAACTTCCGGATCGGCTCGCGGGCATCCTCCTCCGCGCGCTCGGCCGGCGTCTTGTAAAGCTTCTCGTCATCGGAGAGCGAGTGCGAGTAAGGACGGATCACCGTGGCGTGGACCAGCGCCGGACCGCGGCGGGAGCGCGCATACTCCACGGCCTCTGTCATCGCTCGATAGGACGCCAGAAAGTCGGTGCCATCCACCTCAATCCGATGCAGTGTCGAAAATCCGCTGAGCAAGCTGGCGACGTTGCCTCCGGGACTTTGCCTTTCCACCGGAACCGAGATAGCGTAGCCGTTGTCTTCAACCAGAAACACCACTGGCAGATTCTCGAGACAAGCCGCGTTGATCGTCTCCCAGAATTCGCCTTCGCTGGTGGAGCCTTCCCCGCCGCAGGCCAGCGTCACCTCATCGGTCTTCGCATCCAAATAAACACAGCCTTGCGCGCAGCCGACGGATTGAAGCCACTGCGTCCCGGTTGGCGATGATCCCGCAACCAGGTTGAGGTCCGGGTCACTCCAGTGGGACGGCATCTGGCGTCCCCCCGAGGCGCGGTCGGAGGCGGCGCCTACTGCCTGCAGCAGCATTTGCTCGGGACTTACTCCCAGCATCAGCGAGAGCGCGCGGTCGCGATAGTAGGTGTAAAACCAGTCGCGGCCGGCTCGCAGCGCCAGGCCCGCGGCCACGCCTATGGCTTCGTGCCCCGCGCCGCTGATCTGGAAATAGATTCGGTTCTGATTCTTGAGCAGAATCTCGCGGTCATCCAAACGCCGCGAGGTATACATCACGCGAAAAGCGCGAATAAGATCGTCATGGCCGGGCATTCCGGCCTTTTCTACCGAGGCTTGTAAGCTGGTTGGCGTTGGCATCGGGCTCCGCCACTAGTCTAACAAGCAAAAGGACGCGCCTCTCGCTCCTCGCGGGCTCTCCGGCCTCGCCCATATACTGAGAGTTCGATGCCCCCGCGAGAACGCCCAGTGTGGATCCGCCTGGCAATGCTCGCCGTGCTTCTGGCGACTGCCGCTGTCTACCTCCAGACCTTGGAATACGAGTTCGTCTATGACGACTATCCCCAGATTGTCGAGACCTCCCAGTTCAACTCCTGGCGAATGGTTCCCCACTATTTCACCGGCAACGTCTGGGCCTGGAAGCGGGCGTACGCGCCCACTCCGTATTACCGTCCGCTGTTCCTGGTCAGTCTGCTGATTCAGCAAAAATTGTTCGGCTTGGATGCGATGTGGTGGCACCTCACCAGCGTGGCGCTGCACCTGCTGGTTACGCTGCTGGTCTATTTCCTCGCGCGCCGCCTTACTGACGATTGGCGGATCGGTGTGCTCGCCGCCGCGGTATTCGGTTTGCACCCAGTTCATATTGAGTCCGTGGCTTGGGTTTCCGCCATAAACGAACCCGTGACAGCGGCGGCTGTCGTCGGGTCCTTCCTGTGTCACCTGCGTCCCGGACGCCTGTGGCTGGCCGCATCCCTGGCGCTCTACGCGGTGGCGCTCCTCACCAAGGAGAACGCGCTGGCCCTGTTGCCGCTGTTGTGGTGCTATGAATGGCTGCAAGCGCCGGGAAAACGCTTTTGGGAACGCCTGAAGCTGGCGCTTGGAGAATCGCTGCCGCATCTGGTCGTTACACTGCTGTTTCTGGGAATTCGCTACAAGGTGATGGGTTACTTTTCGCTGGGGGTCACGCCGATGTCGTGGCGCACTTTGATCATGACATGGCCCGAGGTCCTGGTGTTCTACGCGCGACACCTCATGTGGCCATCGGATTTAAGCGTCTTCAACGATATGCCCTTGGTGACGGCGCCGGACCTCCGGCATTTCATTCTGCCCTGCCTGATTCTGGCCGGCATCGCCGCCGGATTGTGGTGGTGGGGACGGAAATGGCGTCTGGCCGGGTTCTGTACCATGTGGATGCTCTTGTCGCTCTTGCCCGTCCTAAACCTGAGGCTGTTTCCGCGCGCGGAAGTGGCGCATGACCGGTATCTTTACCTTCCCTCCATCAGCTTTGCGATCCTCGCGGCGGCCGCCTTGAACCGCTTGCGCCCTCGCGCTCTGCAGACCGGTGCAGCGGCGCTGATACTCGCTGCGATGGCGTTTGGAACCGTGCGCCAGTCTGGCCAATGGGAAAACAATCCGGCATTGTTCCAACGCGGCATCGAAGTAGCGCCACAGAACCATTTCGCATGGCTGGAAATGGGCAGTTCCATGATGCTTCAACGGCGCGCCGGGGACGCGCTTCCGTATTACCAAAAGGCGATCGAGTTGTGGCCCGAAATGTATGGGGCGAACTACCTGCTTGGCCGCTGTTATTATCAGCTCGGCTCTTATCTCGAAGCCGAGCGATATCTTAGCCGCGCCACGGAACGCGCGCCCCTCGAAGCCGCGCCCCATTTGTACTTCGGTCTTTCGGAGTTGAGGCTCGGACGGCTGGATGCCGCCGAGAGCGCGGTCCGCCACGCCATTGAATTGAGGAATCGCGATGAATTCCGCGATTTCTACTTCGCACTGGGCATGGTCCTGTCCGCCAAGGGCGATTCCAAGGGCGCGATCGAGGCCTTCGAACGCGAAGCTCGCGAAAACCCTGAACCCCAGGAAGCGTTGGAACAGATTGAGCGCCTGCGAGCCAGGTAAGGGCCGGATTGGTGGATAATAGTCTTATATGAAACGAACTGGCGTTTTTCTGGCTGCGGCCGGTGTGTGTGCGGGCGTCTACGCGCTTGGCGCGGACGTGAATGGCGTCAGCGTCATTGACGAGATCGTCGCCAAGGTCAACGGCGACATCATCACGCGCGGCGAGCTCGACCACAACCGCAAACAGCTGGATTCAGAGCTGCGCCAGCAAGGCGTGGCTCCCGCGGCGCTCCCGGCCGCCATCGCCGAACACGAGAAGGACTTGTTGCGGGACCGTATTGACCAGCTCCTGCTGGTCCAGAAGGCCAAAGACCTCAACCTCAACGTGGACGCCGAACTGAGCAAGTACCTGGCCGGGATCCAGAAGGAATACAACATCTCCGATCCCGACAAGTTTCACGATTTTATCCGCGAGAAAACCGGACAGTCGTATGAGGACTTCCGGAACGACACCAAGAATTCGATGCTCACCCAGCGCGTGATCCGGCAGGAAGTGGGCGGCAAGCTTAGCCCCAAGCGCGAAGAGATTCAAAAATACTACGATGCGCACAAAACTGAGTTTGTGCGCGAGGAACGTATTTTCCTGCGCGAGATCCTGGTTTCCACCGACGGCAAGGATGCCGCCGGTCAAGCCGTCGCCGAGAAGAAAAGCAAGGACCTGGTTTCGAGGGCCAAGAAGGGCGAGCGATTCGCTGAGATGGCTCGCGATAATTCCGATGCCGTCACCGCCAAACAATTCGGCGACCTTGGCGGATTCAAGAAAGGCGAGCTGAACAAGACCATCGAAGACGCGGTTTGGGATAAACCCAAGGGTTTCGTCAGCGATCCCATCAAGGTAGACAGCGGTTACTTGATCTTAAAGGTTGATGACCACCAAAAGCAGGGTCAGGCTGAAATGTCGGAAGTGGAGAATGAGATCACGGAGCGTCTGGCTGGTCCTCAAATGCAGCCCAAGGTGCGCGAGTACTTGATTGAATTGCGCAAAACCGCATTCCTCGAAATCAAACCCGGCTGGACCGATTCCGGCGCCGCGCCCGGCATGGACACCACCTGGAAAGATCCGGCGACCCTGAAACCGGAGACCGTCACCAAGGCCGAAGTAGTTACGAAGACGCGCCACAAAAAACTGCTATGGGCCATTCCGATTCCCGGCACCAAGACCAAGGACACCAGCACGTCCAAATGAAATCTCCCTGTGTCCGAGACCTGCAGCCGAACCTGGTAGTCACGGCAACTTTCCTGGTGCATGTCAAGGAAGTACGGCAAAAGAAATCCGGAGAGCCCTATCTTTCGCTCCACCTCGCCGACCGCACCGGCGAGCTGGACGCCAAGATGTGGGATAACGTCAGCGAAGTAATGGATACCTTTGACCGCGACGACTTCGTCAAGGTGAAGGGCCTGATGCAGATCTTCCAGAACCGTCCGCAGTTCACCATCCACAAGATGGCGCGCGTGGACGAACGCGAGGTCGATTTCGCGGATTACTTTCCCGCCTCGGAGCGCGATCCGGCGGAGATGTTCGCCGAGCTTCGCGGAATTGTAGCAGGCATCGGCAATCCGCATTTGCGCGGGCTGGTGGAAGCCTTCCTCGATGATCCGGAGATCGCCCGTATGCTGCGCCTGGCGCCCGCGGCCAAGAGCGTGCATCACGCATGGCTGGGCGGACTGCTGGAGCACGTGCTTTCGCTTTGCACTTTATGCAAGATGACCGCGGTGCATTATCGCGATGTCGATTTGGATCTACTGCTGACGGGCGCGGTGCTGCATGACATCGGCAAGATTAGCGAGCTCACCTATGACCGGTCATTCGGATACAGCACGGAAGGCCAGTTAGTCGGTCACATTTCCATCGGCATGCGCATGCTCTACGAAAAGCTGCAAGCCTTTCCGGAGTTTCCGCCGCGCCTGCGCACGCTGGTGGAACACCTGATCCTCAGTCACCACGGCGAGATGGAGTACGGGTCGCCCAAAGTGCCCTTATTTCTGGAAGCCATGCTGCTGCATCACCTCGATAACCTTGATTCGAAGATGGAGTGCATGCGCGGAATGGTGGCGCGGGATGTGCGTGTGGAAGGCTGTTGGACCGGCTACAGTTCGGCGCTGGACCGCGCGGTCTTGAAGAAAGCGAAGTATCTGGAAGAACCGGCGGCCGAGGAGCCCAGGCTAGCCCCGCCGGCGCACCCTCCAGCCGTTGCCACTCCGGCTCCATCTCCGATTCAGAAGACCTTTTCTGTATTAGGCGAAAAGCTTCAGCAGGCGCTGCACAAAGACTAAAATGCGCAAGACCGGCCCCGCCAGCGAGATTCCACCGCCGCTCGAGCTGGAGTGCCTCAAGGTTCTGTGGACTCTCGGCGAGGGCAACGTCAGGGACGTCCGCCAGGGACTGCTGCGGGACCGCAGCCTCGCGTACACCACCGTAATGACCGTTCTCGACCGTTTGGCGCGCAAGGGAGGTGTAACCCGGCGCAAAGTAGGACGGTCTTTTGTTTATGTCCCCCAACTCAGCCGCGACGCCCTTTGCCGCATGGCCGTGCGCGATCTGGTGGATTGCTTTTTCAGCGGATCAGAAGACGCCTTGCTGCGCTATTTGCAGCACGCGGACGGAACGGTTCCCGTGATGGCTCCTTCGAACCGAGAGGAGCGCCTGGATCCGGCGCTGCTGTAAAATCCCGAAACACGGACGACTCTACATGACCTCAGACAAACTGAAAGCCTGCCTTGCGTGCACCGCGTTAGCGCTGGCGGCGGCCGCCGGAATGCGCGCCGCGGGAAAGTTCGACCTCAACATCGACACCATCATGCGCGGGCCCGGCCTGGTGGGCTATGAACCCTCCGGTATTCGCTGGTCCGGTGACAGCCAAAAGATTTATTTCCAGTGGAAGCAGGCCGGCGACCCAACCCTGAAGCTGCCGGACACTTACGTGGTCGGTCGAGACGGCGGCGCCCCTCGGAAACTTACCGATGCCGAAGCCAAACAAGCGCCTCCCCTCGGTGGCCGCATCGATCGAGAGCGTACCCGGACCGTCTTCTCGCGCGACGGCGACATCTTTGTTTACAATCATCGCTCCGGACAAATCAAGCAGTTGACCAAAACCGCCGACCTCGAAACCGATCCCGGCTTCACGGCGGATGGCCGGCACATCTGGTTTACCCGGGCCGGGAATCTATATCTGTTCTCTCTTGAAGACGGCAGCCTGGAGGAGCTTACCGATATCCACGCAGCCGGCGCACAGTCGCCCGCCGCGGCGCCCGGCGGACGCGGAGCGGGAGGAGGGCCTCCCCAGGCGGTTGCCGCCCGAACCGGTGACGAACCGCAAAAAGGCACAGACAGCCAGGAGTTCTTGAAGAAGCAGGAGCGCGAGCTGCTCGAAACCATCGAGGAACGCGCGAAACTTCGGGAAGAGGCTGAAGCCAGACGCAAACAGGAAAATCCGCGCAAGCCGCTCAATCTCGAGGCGCGGCAGTCGGTTCTTTCGCTGGAACTGGCGCCGGATGGAAAACACGTGCTCGCGCTGGTCACCGAGCGCGCCGAAAAGGCCAAAGCATCCATCATTCCGAATTTCTTGACTGAATCGGCATATACGGAAGACATCCCGTCTCGCGGCATGGTCGGCGATCTGCAGAGTCGCGTCAAGGCGGCCATCCTGAGTGTCGCCACCGGCGAAGTGAAGTGGGTGGAAGGTCCGCAAAAGGACGCCACATTTTCAGCGCCCGTCTGGAGTGAGGACCGCACACGCGCGGTGCAAATCGCACGATCGGCGGACTTCAAGGATCGCTGGATTCTGGCGCTGGACCTGGAAACCGCCAAGCCCCGCGTGATCGCGCAGGATCACGACGATGCATGGGTGGACGGACCCGGAGGAGCCACTCTGGGCTGGACCGCGGGCAACCATACGATTTTCTTCCAGAGTGAGCGCTCCGGATATGCGCATCTGTACTCGGTCCCGTACGAAGGCGGAGAGCCAAAGGCTCTGACTTCGGGAAAATGGGAAGTCGCGGGTGAGGAGAGCTTCGGCCCTGGCGCCAGTGCACCCGCCCGGATTTCTCGCGATCATACGAAATTCTTTTTGACTACTAGCGAAGCCGGTCCCGGCGAGCGCCAGTTCTACGTGATGGGCACCGATGGAAGCGAGCGCACCCGTATAACCGCGGCTGCCGGAGGTCACAAGGTGACCATATCGCCGGACGAGCACTGGATCGCGGACGTGTTTTCGTACACCAATAAACCTCCCGAGCTGTATGCACAAGAGCTGCGGCCCGGCGCGCAGGCGGCGAAACTCACGGCTTCGCCTGCTTCCGACTTCGCCGAATATCCCTGGCAGGATGCGCCCGTTGTAACGTTCGCGGCGCGCGATGGCGCCACGCTTCACGCGCGCCTCTATGAGCCGCAGGGCTGGCGCGGCGGCCCAGCCGTGCTCTTCGTGCACGGCGCCGGGTACCTGGAGAATGCCCATCGCTGGTGGTCCACCTATACTCACGAGTATCTGTTCCACCATTTCCTGATGGAACACGGATACGTCGTTCTGGACGTGGATTATCGAGGCTCGGCCGGCTACGGCCGCGACTGGCGCACCGGAATCTACCGGCATATGGGCGGCAAGGATCTGGACGACGAAGTGGACGCTGCCCGCTGGCTGGTGGCCCAGCATCGCGTCGATCCGCGGCGCATCGGACTCTACGGCGGAAGTTACGGCGGCTTCATTACCCTGATGGCCATGTTCAAGGAGCCGGATGTGTTCGCGGCCGGCGCCGCTTTGCGCCCGGTAACGGATTGGTCGCACTACAACCACGAGTACACCGGCGCTATCCTGAATCTCCCGCAGAAAGACACCGAAGCGTACAAGCAATCGTCCCCCATCTATTTCGCCAACGGCCTCGAAGGTTCGTTGCTGATTTGCCACGGCATGGTGGATACCAACGTCCACTTCCAGGACACCGTGCGTCTGGTCCAAAAACTGATTGAGCTTCGCAAGACCAACTGGGATCTCGCCGTGTATCCCGTGGAAAATCACGGGTTCGTCCAACCCACCAGCTGGGCGGACGAGTACAAACGCATCTTCGCCCTTTTCGAGCGCACCCTGAAGCCCCGCGTTGAGTGAAGTTTATCGGCGTTGATCGGAGCCTAATATGTTCTCCTCACGCCTCCCCTGGCATTCTCAACCAAATCCCCTGTCCAAATTGCTCGAGCGCAAACGCGCCGCTCGCGCGGAAATCCTGGATCTCACCGAATCCAATCCCACCCGTGCGGGCATCGCGTATCCCACCGAAGCTATCACCGAGGCGCTCGCGGATCCACGATCCTTCATCTACGATCCGAATCCAGCCGGGCTCTTGACAGCTCGCGAAGCCGTGTCCGCGTACTACACTCACCCCGTCGATTCCGGCCGGATCATCCTCACCGCGAGTACCAGCGAAGCCTACGGATACTTGTTTAAGCTGCTCGCTAATCCTGGCGACGAAATCCTGATCCCCCGCCCTTCCTATCCCCTTTTCGACTATCTCGCCGCCCTCGAAAACGTCAGCGTTCACCATTACCGCCTCGCGTTCGACGGCGCATGGCACATCGATTTCTCGTCCCTGGAGGCGCAGGCGGGCGGACGCACACGCGCTCTCATAGTGGTGAATCCCAACAACCCCACCGGCTCATTCCTGAAACGCGAAGAGCGCACCCGCTTGTCGCGCTTCTGCGCCGAACGCGGAATCGCGCTCATATGCGATGAAGTGTTCGCCGATTACGCCTTCGCGGAAGACCGTGATCGCGTTCAATCGCTGGTGGATGAACACGAGGCTCTGGCATTTTCGCTCAGCGGGTTGTCCAAGGTAGCGGGCCTTCCTCAATTGAAGCTGGGCTGGATTGTCGCGAGCGGTCCCGATGCTCTGCGTGAGCCCGCGCTTGCGAATCTGGAACTGATCGCCGACACGTACCTCTCGGTCGGCAGTCCCGTGCAATGCGCAGCGCCTCTTTTGCTCGATCTGAGGCGTCCGATTCAAGAGTCCGTCCAGGCCCGCGTGCAGTCAAACCGGGATTTCCTGCTTGCACCCATCGGCTGCGAGTCCCCGTTCCGCGTGCTGCCCGCCGAGGGCGGCTGGTACGCGGTCATTCAGGCGCCGCGCGTGCGCACTGAAGAGGAATGGGTGCTGAGCCTTCTAGAGCAACAGGACGTGCTGGTACAGCCCGGGTTCTTCTTCGACTTCGACAGCGAGGCATTCCTGATCGTGAGCCTCCTGACGCCGGAATCCGTGTTTCACGAAGGCATCCGTCGTCTGCTGACTTTTCAGTGATCCTGCTTCGCCCGCAACAACCCCTGCCCGCGCATCCAATTCACCAGCAGCCCCGGCCACTCCGACAGCGCCGGATCCCTCATCGCGAGTCCCACTCCATGCGGCCCATGCTCGAAGATGTGCATCTCCGCCGGGACGCCCGCCTTCCTGAGCGCCATAAAATACAGCACGCTGTTCTCCACCGGGACTGCCTTGTCCTCGTTCGTGTGAAACAAAAACGTGGGCGGCGTCCTTGCCGTCACCTGCAGCTCATTCGACAAGTTCTCCACCAGCTTTGGATCCGGAGTATCCCCCAGCAAATTCCGCCGCGACCCGGCGTGGACATGCGGGGCATTGAAGGTAATCACCGGATACGCCAGAATCGCAAAATCCGGGCGCGAGCCCGCTCGCTCAATTACGTCGGACGCATTGCCGTTCCCTTCGTCGAAGTGCGTTGACGCCGTGGAAGCCAGATGCCCGCCCGCCGAAAATCCCCAGATCCCAACTCGCGCTGGATCCACTCCCCACTCGGCCGCTTGGGCGCGCACTATCCGGATCGCGCGTTGCGCGTCACCCAGTTCGATGGGATGGTGATACCGAGGCCCCAGCCGGTACTTCAACACAAACGCGGCCACTCCCAGCGAGTTCAGCCAGTTGGCGATCTGCCGCCCTTCATGATTGAGCGCCAGCGCGCCATATCCTCCCCCCGGACAAACCACCACCGCCGAACCCGTCGCCTGATTCGGCGGTGGCAGATAAATGCTCAGCGTCGGGGTATCCCGATCCTCCGTCCCGAGTGCGCCAGGCGCTGCTCCCGGCCACAGCGGGATCGTCTTCGGCTCGTTCTGCTGCGCGACGAGCGTGCAGCCAATGCCCAGAACTAACAGAAATCGTTTCATGGTCAGGTAACCGCGGGCTCTTCAAGGATGAGTTGCTGGCTATCCGCGTCCAGCGTGGCCAGGACGCCTTCGGGTAGCGTGAGCTGGTCGCCGGTGTGTCCGATGGTAAGCCCGGAAAGCACCGGAATATTCAGCGGCCCCAGAATCTGGTCGATAATCTCGCCCAGCGTGAACGTGTTGGTGAAGGATGGCTGATAATCGCGCGGCCCGCAATCCGAGCACTCGCCGAAAACGATGCCCGCGGCCGCCTGCAGCTTGCCGGCAAGCCGCAACTGCGTGAGCATTCTGTCGATCCGGTATGGCTCCTCGCCAACATCCTCAACGAACAGAATCCGCCCGCGCGTATCGATCTCCCACGGCGTCCCCAGCGTTGTGGAGATCAGCGTAAGATTGCCCCCAATCAAGCGTCCCCGCGCCTTCCCCGCCCGGACGGTGCGTAGCGTGTGCGCGGGCCGCAGCGCGTTGCTATCCGCGGGATTCGTCAGCGTCCCAATCGGCCTGGTGTCGAACAGGGCGGCTCGAAAATGCTGCAGCGTGAAATCGGTGAAGCGCGACAGCACCACCGGACCGTGAAACGTCACCAGTCCGGTCTTCTGATGAATGGCCAGATGCAGCGCCGTGATGTCGCTGAAACCGACAAAGATTTTTGGATGGGTGCGAATCAGGTTGTAGTCAATTCTGTCGAGCAGTTGCGCCGAGCCGTACCCGCCCCGGATCGCGAACACCGCCGCCACCTCGGGATCGCGAAACATGGCGTGCAGATCCTCCAGGCGCTCTTCGATGGATCCTCCCAGATAGCCGGCGCGCCTCCGAACATTCTTTCCCCATTTTGCTTTCAACTGGAGATAGTCGACGGTACGCTGCGCCAGCGCTAAAGTGTCCGGATCGGAGACGAAAGTGGAAGGCGTGATCAACCCCACTGTATCGCCCGCCTTGAGCGCACGCGGCCGTATGATCGCGGTCTGCGGGACCGGCTGGGCCGCCGCCGCGAGGCCGAAAATCGCAGCCGCCCCGAACCCGCGCCTGGTTAAAGAGAATTGCTGTCCCACCTTCAAGATTCTATGTCACTGCGCCCGTCAAGTTAAAATTGGATTGCAGCCATGCACATCGAACCAGTGACCTTATCGGGAAAGCATGTCCGGCTCGAACCTCTGTCTCTCGATCATCATCCCGCATTGTGCGAGATCGGACTCGATCTCGAACTGTGGCGCTGGACCGTCGCACAAATCCTGACGCCCGATCAAATGCGCGCCTACATGGAAACCGCGCTGCAATGGCAATCCGAGGGAACCGCCGTGCCATTCGCCACCGTCCTCATCGACAGCGGCCGCGTGGTTGGCAGCACCCGCTTCATGAGCATTGACCGTTCGAACCGCCATGTGGAAATCGGATCCACGTGGATCGCCGCACCCTGGCAACGCACCGCCGTGAATACCGAAGCGAAATACCTGATGCTCCGTCACGCCTTCGAGCATTGGGACTGCATCCGTGTTGAGCTGAAAACCGATTCCCTCAATGAGAAATCGCGCAGCGCCATCGCTCGCCTGGGAGCCAAGGAAGAAGGGATCTTCCGCAATCACATGCTCTGCTGGGGCGGCCGCATCCGCCACTCCGCCTGGTACAGCATCACCAGCGAAGAGTGGCCTGCCGTGAAAGCGGACCTCGAAGCAAAGCTTGCATGAAAGCGCTGCTAGCCGCGCTGCTGTCGCTTCCGGCATTCACCGCCGACCGCATCACTATCGTTTGTGACAACACCGCGGCTCGCCCCGGTCTCATCGCCGCCTGGGGCTTCAGCGCCTTGGTCGAGGTGGGCGGCCAGCGTGTCTTGTTCGATACCGGATCGAAGCCCGAGCTGTTCCTCGCGAACCTGCGCCAGTTGGGTATCGATAAGAGCTCCATCACCGCGACCGTCATTTCACACGAGCATCCCGAGAACCCCAGCCCCATCCGACGCATTCTTCCCGCCGGCGTCATCTACTTTCTCGACAGCGTTCTGGCGAAGAGCTCGCCGGCCGGCAAGCCAGTCCAGGTGGCGAAGGGCGTTTGGACCACCGGCCAGATAGACGGCGTGCCGCCCGAACAGGCCTTGCTCGTCGAGACCCCGAAAGGCCTGGTCATGTTGGTGTCCTGCGCCCACCCCGGCATCGGGAAAATGGTGCAAACCGCCGAAAAGCAGCGTGGCACGGACCGCATCCGCCTCCTGATCGGAGGCCTCCATTCCTACGATTGGACGCCCGATCAGATCCGCCCCGTAATCGCCGACCTCAAAAAGCTGCGCGTGGAATCTATCGTCCCCGCCCACTGCACGGGCGAGCTGGCGACGCGTATGCTCCACGAATCCTACGGCGCCAAGTGGTCCCCCGCCGGCGCCGGCCGCCAGATCCCCCTGGATTAATGTGGGGCGGACCCCCCGGTCCGCGTCCGGCCCCCCGGCCGTACGTTCCTGCTACCATATCCTGTCAGCGAGGTGCGCATGTCCGAATCACGCCGATCCTTCCTCCGCCAGACCCTCTTAGCCCCCGCAGCCCTGACGCTGGCTAAGTCCGCCGCCGCCCAACCCGACAGCGTCGAGTGGCGCAACCGCCAGCCCGGAATGGCCTACCGCCGCTTCGGCCGCACCCGCCTGATGATCTCCGAAGTGGTTTGCGGTGGCGACCCCATCCGCACCAACAACTATGAGCACCTTCACCTCGCCCTCGAAATGGGCCTCAATTACCTCGACATGGCGCCCGCCTACGGAAACGGCGACTGCGAAACCGCATACGGACGATTCCTTGGCGGTTCGGCGAAACGGCAACAGGTATTCCTCACCACCAAGATCAGCGCATTCGGTGGCTTGCGCAACCGCCTCTACAAGGAGATCTTCGACGGCCTGCCTGGCGAGAAGCAAAGCGTGATCCGCAAATGCGCCGAGGACTTGCGACGGACCAGCCTCGACGAAAAACCCGGATACTATCTCGACTATTTCCCCGGACAGCGCGATCAGTTCGCTCCCACGTGGTTGAGCAACGCCATGATGCCGGATTACGCGCACCGCGTCGAAGGCAGTCAGGAGTTTCGCAAGACTATCGCCGATTCGCTCGACGCCAGCCTGGGCCGCGTACGCACGGATCATTTCGATACCGTCATGTGCCCGCACGGCGCTTGCGTTCCAGAGGAGCTAGACAATCCTCACATCTACGAGACGTTCCAGGCCCTGAAGAAGCAAGGAAAGGTGCGATTCCTGGGCGTCACCTCGCACAACGATCCCGCCGGGACCTTGCGAAAGGCCGCGCAGCTCAAGCATTATGATGCCGTCATGATGGCCTATAACATCATCAACGGGGGCTACCTCGAACAAGCCATCCTGGATGCTTCGGCCGCGCAGGTTGGCATCATCGCCATGAAAGCCGCTCATGCCGTCGCCACCCACCACAAGCAGTTGCAGCCGGTGCCGCAGTGGCGCATCGATAAGGTCAACCGCATCGTGCCCGGCGACATGAAGCCTCCCATGAAGGCCTATGTATGGGCGCTACAAAACCCCAACATCTCCGCGGTGGTCTCAAACTTGTGGGACGAAACCTACATCCGCGAAAACCTCTCCCTCGCCGGCAAAAAAGTCGACCTCCAGCCAGCATAAGGGACCCCGTGGGGCAGGCGTTTTCGCCTGCCCGACTACGGCGTCCCCGCCTTCTTAGTCCACTCACCCACCCAATCCAAAAACGAGTTGTACCAAAGCACCGTATTCTGCGGTTTCTGCACCCAGTGCCCTTCATCGGGAAACACCAGCAGCTTCGACGGCACTTTCTGCATCTGCAACGCTGTAAACAACTGCAGCCCCTGCCCGTACGGCACTCTGAAATCCTGCTCTCCGTGAATCACCAGCGTGGGCGTCTTGAAATCCTTCACGTAGTAACTGGGCGACCATTTCGCGTACACATCCGGGTTGTCCCATGGCATCCCCTGGAACTCCCACAGCGTGAACCACAGCTCTTCGGTTTCGCCAGCCATGCTGCGCAGATCGAACACGCCCGCGTGCGAAACCAATGCTTTGAATCGATTCGTATGGCCCAGCAGCCAATCCACCATGTAGCCGCCGTAGGATCCCCCCGCCGCCGCCATGCGATCCGCATCCGCGTACGGCAGCGCGGCTACATGGTCCACCACCGCCATGATATCGTCGTACACTTTTCCGCCCCAGTCCGACTGAATGTCTTCAGTGAACTTCTGCCCGTAACCAACAGATCCTCTTGGGTTTGGCATTACCACCAAAAATCCGGCAGCTGCGAACACTTGCGGGTTCCAGCGATAGCTCCAGCTCTGGCCCCAGGCGCCCTGCGGACCGCCGTGAATTAAGA
>JALYHQ010000063.1 GCA_030776455.1 Acidobacteriota bacterium
CTGCATAAGTCACCGGCGTGGCATTTCCCGACATCGGCAGCGTCGTCTCCCACAGCAGCTTTCCCGTGGCCTTATCGAAAGCGCGAAACTTCCTGTCGAAGTTCGTTGCCCCGATAAACACCAGTCCGCCCGCCGTCACAATCGGACCTCCGTAGTTCTCAGTGCCGGTGCCCCCGCCAAGCTCCGGATATTCTCCCAGCGGAATCCTCCACGCATACTCGCCCGTGCTCAGGTTGATCGCGTTCAGCGTTCCCCACGGCGGCGTCACCGCTGGATATCCGTCCGGGTCCAGGAACTCGTGATATCCCGTGAAGCGATACTTCGGAAGCCCGCCCGGCGCCCCGTTCGATTCCAGCTCCCGGCTCTCGCCGCTCATCAGATACCGCCCCAGCATTTGCAAGTCCTCAGCCTGCATCGCTGGAAATCCCGGCATTCTTCCCGCGCCCTGCCGGATGATGCCCAGGATTTCTTCCCGGCTCCGCTTCGCTTGAATATTCACCAGCGAAGGCATCTGCGGCGGCGCGCCTGCCAGGTTGTCGCCGTGGCAATTCGCGCAGTTTCGCAGATACAACTGCCGGCCCGAGTTGCCGCCTGAATTTTCGGCCAGCAGCGATGTCCAGGGCACGTCGTTCGCGTTCACGTAGAGCAGCCCCGTTTCCGGATCGAACGCCGAGCCTCCCCACTCCGCCCCGCCATCGAAGCCCGGAAAAATTACGGTCTCCTTTTCGACCCCGAAAGGCACAAACTGCCCCCCTGACGCCAGCGTGCGAAAGCGTTCCACCGCCCACTGATGCGCCGCCGGCGTGCGCGCAGTCAGCAGATCTTCGGTAAGCGCCTGCCGCGCGAAAGGCTCGGGGCGGGTGGGCAGCGGTTGCGTTGCGGCGGCCGTTTCGCCGGGCGTCGTGCTGGCCGGATACGCTCGTTGCGCAATGGGAAACAGCGGCGCGCCGTTCGTTCTATCAAACAAATACAGCCAGCCTTGTTTGGTGGTTTGCGCCATCGCGTCGATCCGCTCCCTGCCCCGCTTCACCGTCACCAGCGTGGGAGGCGAAGGAAAATCCCGATCCCAGATGTCGTGCCGCACGGCCTGAAAGTGCCAGATGCGCTTCCCGGTGCGCGCATCCAGCGCCAGCAGCGTGTTTGCGAAGAGGTTATCCCCGAGCCGGTCGAATCCATAGAAGTCGCTGGCTGCGGACCCGGTGGGCACATACACAATCCCCCGCTTTTCATCCACTGCCATCCCCGCCCAGTTGTTGGCGGCGCCCGAATAGGTCCACGCCTCCTTGGGCCACGTTTCGTAGCCATACTCGCCGGGATGCGGGATGGTATGAAATGCCCAGCGCAGCTTCCCCGTGCGCACATCGTACGCGCGGATGTCGCCGGGCGGCGCGGGCAGCGCCTCGGGAGTCCGGCCGCCGACAATCAACAGATCCTCGAATACGATTCCGGGAGTTGTCAGAACGATGGACTGCGCCGCTGGATCGCGCCCCAGATCCCTTCGCAGATCGATGCGTCCACCGTCGCCGAAACTTGCGATCGGCTTGCCGGTGGAAACGTCGAGCGCGTACACGAAACTCTGAACCGCGCAGAAGATCCGCCCGCCCTGCCCGCCGGACCAATACGTTAGCCCGCGGTTCGGCCCCCGCCCGTCGATTCCCGAATCAAATCGCCACAACAGCTTGCCTGTCGCCGCGTTAAGCGCGATCACCTTGTGTTTCGGGGTGATGCCATACAGAACGCCGTCAATCACGATGGGCTGCGTTTGCCCGTCGCCTCGGCCCTCCGCGGCGTCGAAAGTCCAGGCCAGTTGAAGCCGCGCGACATTCGAACGGTTGATCTGCTTGAGCGCCGAATAGCGCGTGCCCCCTGCATTGCCGCCGTAAGACCGCCAGTCCTTCCCGGCTCCCGCGCACTCGAACACGCACAGGCTCGCAATCGTGATTTCAATCCAGGCGCGTGTGTTCACGGCAGCATGCGTTCCGTCCAAGAGCGATGCTCGGGAGAGAACTGGTTCGCGGCGGCCCGCAGATAAGGGCGAAACTCGCGCGCCCACCATCTCAGATAACCTTCCTTGCCGATCTCGCCCAGTACCACCGTGTAATGTTCCAGCAAAGGACCCGCGAACAGCTGTCCCGTGCTCCTCGCTGCCCGGGCCGCCGCGCGCGAAAGCTTCCTCAGATTTTCAGGCAGTCGCGACACCGTTGACAGCGCCACCAGCGCCGAAATTTCAAAGACCGTGCGATGTTGCGCCGCGGCTTCGCGCTTCAGCCCTTCCCACGAGCGCATCAGAAAAGCGGGCGACGGAAGATCGGGCTGCGGAATGCGCGCCGCTTCCTCGCGTAGCGATTTCCATTCCTTGCGCAGACCAGGCACGTCCACCGGCGGAGTATTCAACAGCACGGCCGCCTGCGCCGCGCCGCGTTCCAGGCCGTCCAGCATCTGATCCACGGATTCGAACTTCGTGTCCTTATCCAGCAGGCCCTCTTGCTTCAGCGCGTCCGAAATCTCGCCGATGATCTGCCGACCCGCGCCCGTCAGATCCGCTAGCGCGGCCATCACCCACACCGGCGAAGCGTGAAAGGCGAGAATGCCGATCAACTCCAGCCCGTGACCCGCCGTGCGCCGCAGCAGAAAGTTCTCCGCCAGCGCGCCGTCCGCCGGATACGTTCCTTGCACCTCGCCCACTTCTTCAATCATGAAGCGCAGCCCCACGCCCACCAGCGCTTGATAGAGCCGCGTGCGCCGCAGCGGGGCAGGCAGCGTGACATCGCCGATTTCGCGGATAAGCCCCCCGGCCAGCGCGGCCGCCGACCGCACCACACGCTCGGGTAGTGACAGCAGATAGCGCGCGTGGCTCATTTTTCGCCGCGAATCAAATCGGCGTACGTTTCACGCCGCCGGATCACTCGATGCGCCGCGCCCTCCACCAGGATCTCCGCCGGTCGCGGGCGTGCATTGTAGTTGGATGCCGAAACGAAGCCATAAGCTCCCGCCGTGCACACGGCCAGCAGATCGCCCGGCATCACATTGGCGATGCTGCGATCGCGCGCCAGGAAATCGCCGGTTTCGCACACCGGCCC
>JALYHQ010000064.1 GCA_030776455.1 Acidobacteriota bacterium
AGCGGGCGAGAGCGGAAATACTTCCAGTATTTCGCGGGATCATACGATTCACATCGACAAGAGCGGGCTGCTGAGCATATGCGGCGGCAAGTGGACCACCTACCGGCGCATGGCGGAAGATTGCGTGAACCACGCGGCCACGCTGGCGCAGCTGCCCGAGCGCGCTTCAGTGACGAAGGACCTCAAGATCCATGGGCATCATGCGGATTCCGGTCAATTCGGCCATTTGTGGGTGCACGGATCGGATGCACCGGCGGTAGAGGCGCTGGCGAGACCGGCTCGGATGCATCCGGAGCTTCCCTACACGGAAGCGGAAGTGGTGTGGGCCGCGCGGTTTGAGATGGCGCTGACCGTGGAAGACGTACTGGCGCGCCGAACGCGGGCGCTGTTCCTGAACGCCCGCGCCGCGCTGGCGATGGCGCCGAAGGTGGCCGATATTCTGGCGGTGGAGCTGGGCCGGGACGATGCGTGGAAAAAGCGGCAACTCCTGGCGTTCGAGGAGACGGCTCGGAATTATACGCTTAGCTGAGCAGCGCGGGCACAGGCGTGCCAATTGCGCAACGCGCGATTCACGCTATGTGTTGCAGCGGCTATGAACTCGCCCGCGGCGTTCGGAGTGCAGGGTGCCGGAATATGAAACTTTACGGTGTGGCACTCATTTGCGCTCTGCTGGCGTTCGCGGACGTTCGCGCTCCTCTTTCTGTTTGCGGCCGCTGGCAATCCACGGAACGGGTCAGCGACGGTCCCCACATGGTTCTGAATGTGGAGCGGACGGCGGGTGAATTCGGCGGCACTCTGGAAATGGGAGGACTGACACTGGACGGGAAGCAGGACATGCGGATGGAATTCGCCATCCAACACGTGCGGATCCAAGGGAGCGTGCTTATCTTCGAGGTGAGCTCACCGGAAGACGAGCCCAGCGTGCTGCATCTGGAAATGACGCTGAAGGATGACGGCGAGGGTGACTTGAAATTCGTTGCCGAGGATGACAAGCCTATCGAAGATGGCCCGAGGTTTCGGATGAAGCGGTAAGGCGGACGAACTTGGGGAGGGCCGCTTGGAAAGCGGCCCTGCAGGTTGCTAACCTGCCCCACACGGTTGGTTAATGGCCGACAACGAAGAGGATGCCGGCGTTTTGGCTGTAGATCTTGCCGTCGGCGCCCATTGACGTTGGCGTGTATGCGGCTCCGAGGGCGAGCTGCTGGAAGATGCGCTGTTTCAGAGTGCCGCCCTGATTGATGGCGTACAGGTTGCCGTCTTCGCTGTTGGCGTACACCACTCCATTGCTGTCCACCGAGTGGCCGTTCACGCACCACTCGAAGCCTTCCGGATGATCTGAGACGCAGGTGATGGATCCGTCGGGCTGCCTCGTGCAGCTCTCGGTGTTGGTGCTTTTGAAGCTCCACTGGACATTCAAGTTGTGATCGAGCTGGGTAATGTTGAGCGCTACGGGCGACGCTGGATTGGTCGCCGTGCGATCGAGGGGACAGAGCCGGGCGACGTCCGCATCGGAACATCCGTTGCAGTTACAGTATGAGCCCACCCCGCCATAGTGATTGTCCTTGATCACCAGCGAAAAGCAGGTGGAATCGCCGGCCTGGCAGCTGTTGTTGTCCAAGTGGGCGATGGCCGGGGTTTCATCCCATCCGAAGAGATAGGCGGTTTTAAAGTTGCCATTCTTGTCCCACTTCATCATGTGGCCCTGGGCGTAGTTGTAGCGAGTGTAAGCGCCATAGAAGACGCTGCCGTCGGAGGCGACGGCGGGCGAAGACGATGAATCGTCCAGCACGCGGCCGCCCGGCTTCCGATTCGTGGCGGGATCGACGCCGGGGTTGGCTCCCACGCGGCATCCGCCGGGCGAGCCGTTGGGAGGCAGAGTGCCGCCGTGCGACGGAGCCACACCGCAGCCGTCGTTGAAGCGCTCTCGCAGTGAAGAGGCCCACTTCAGCGTCAGGTTGGGCCTCACAGCCACCAGGAACGGATAGCGGCTGTTGAAGTGGGAGCGGGCAATGCTATAGATAGTGCCATCCGGCGCGAGAGCCGGCGCGATATTCAGAGCGACGCGTACGGTGCCGCAGGTCACGGTGCCGGGAACGGAGGTCGGGCTGGGGGGCCAGGGTAATGTGGCCGCGTCGTCGGAGAACGTCGCCAGGCACTGGTCGGTGGGGTTCGGAGCGATGCCTGCGAGCAAGGTTTTGTAGCTGGCAATGGTAGCCGCGCCCGACGGCGTTACTTTCACCAGCCACGAATCGGTGGCGTCCTTGTTGAAAAACTCGTTGTCCGCGGAAAGGCCAGTCTGCTTGACGGCGTTGTAGAACAGGTTGCCCTCGCGGTCGGCTGTGATGGGACCCGCCTGGTAGGTATCCGGGTCGGTTCCAAACGGGCTGATCCGCGAAATGAACGCTCCGGTGGCCGCGTTGAGCTTGATGATGCTGCCGCTCGCGCCCGGCAGATAGATCGCGTCGTTGGCAAGCGTGGCGTGAAAGACGGGCTCCCAAAAATCGCCGAGATTGCCCGGGGCTTTCCAATCGCTCTGGTAAGACCAGGTCTGGACCAGCTGGCCATCCTGCCATTTGAATCCGTTTTCGCCCCAATTGAGGGTGGCGAAAATGCCGGTGTTCGGGTCCAGGGTGCCGGTCTTGAATTCCATGTACACCTTGTTGCCATCGATCAATGGGACTTGATAGTGAGCCAGCAGCGTTCCGCCACCCGCGTTCAACTCATCGGGAATGGTGTGGTCATATAAAACGCTGGCCAGGATGCGGTTCAGGTTTTGACCGGCGACGCCGGGCGTACCGGTATGTTGGGGATTGACCATCCACTGAGGCCAGAACTGGCCGAACGCCAGAGTTGGGACCACGAGCGCGGCGGCCGTGATCGCCATTGTTCTTAGAGGAAATCGCATGGTTTCTCTCCCTTTTGCAGCTAGTGCTCAGCATGCAAACCGAGATTGATATTATCGCCGGGGCGTCTTTTATGCAATAGGGAAAGCTACGTGTAATCACGTAGCTAAGCCGCTAACAGGATGAAAATAAACTGGATATAAGTTTTCCTAGGACGGCAGAAGGCCAACGGCCGGGGGACTTAAAATACTGGTGGTTACTTCAACAACTTATCGATTTCGGTGAAGAGCCCGGGGCCTTCGAACACTGAGGTGTTGCCCGAGGAATACTCGAAATCATTACGGATCCAGCCGCTCTTGTCGATTACGAAAAGATGCGGCACGTCCATGTGTCCCTGGCCGGGCTTGGCCTGAACGTAGGAAATGGTCATCTGGCCCATATCGAAAACGATAGGGTTGGTGATCTTGTTCACCGAGACGAATTTGGCGACCGTCGCCGGATTGTCAGGAGGGACCACTACCGAAATTATCATGACCTTGTCGCCGTACTTCGCCTTGACCTTTTCGAGCGTCGTAGAGAGCAACAGGCAGTGGGGGCAACTGGTGGTCATGATATCGATGAGCAGGACCTTGCCGTGATAATCCTGCGGATCGTAGAAGTGTTTATAGTCGGCGTCGGGCAGGGCGAAGCCGGGCGCACGACGGTTGGAAAGCTCGCCCGAGGCAAACAAGCAAACGGCAGAGAGAAGGCCGAGGAAGACGGATCGCATAATTCAACTTACCAGCTTACTTAGGGATTCGGTATAGGGTGCGCGGGCAACGCCGCGCTCGGTGATGATGGCAGTGACGTAGCGGTGAGGCGTGACGTCGAAGGCGGGATTCTGAACCTCAGTGCCTTCGGGAGCCACCGCCATGCCGAACAGGTGAGTGACTTCGGAAGAAGCCCGCTGCTCGATGGGGATCTGCTCGCCTGAGGCGAGCGTGAGGTCAAGTGTGGAAACGGGGGCGGCAACGTAGAAAGGAACGCCGTTCTCGTGAGCTAGCACGGCGACGGAGTAAGTTCCGATCTTGTTGGCCACATCGCCGTTAGCGGCGATGCGGTCCGCGCCCACTACCACGCATCCGATCCGGCCGGAGTGGAGGAAGTGTCCGGCCATGTTGTCGGTGATCAAGGTGGCGGGGATGCCATCATGCTGCAATTCCCAGACGGTGAGGCGCGCGCCTTGCAGGAAAGGGCGGGTTTCATCGGCGTAGACATCAATGTGTTTGCCGGAAGCGATGGCGGCGCGGATCACGCCGAGCGCGGTGCCGTATCCCGCGGTGGCCAGCGCGCCTGCATTGCAGTGCGTCAAGACAGTTTTGTGATCGGGGACCAGGGGAGCGCCATTGCGGCCGATGCATTCATTAATGGCGATGTCCTCCAGGCGGATGCGCTGGGATTCCTGGATCAGAGCTTCGCGCAGCTCCGGGAGCGGAGTGCCGCGCAGTTCCTGGTAGCGGCGGCGCATGCGATCGATGGCCCAGAACAGGTTGACGGCCGTGGGACGCGTGGCGGCAAGCGTCGCGCAGATCTCCTCGAACTCCGCCTCCGTGGCGGCATCTCTCATTCCGATTGCAACTCCCATGGCGGCGGCTACGCCGATGGCCGGAGCGCCCCGGATCACCATGCCGCGGATGGCTTCGGCCACTTCGCGATAGGTGGTGCAGGTAACGTATGTTTCTTCGCGCGGGAGGCGGGTCTGATCGATCATGACCACGCCCGCGCTGGTCCATTGAATAGTTTCTATCATCGTCGTGCCATGAATCCGACAAACTCGGTGAGATTGAAAGCGGCATGCAGAACGGCGGAGGCGGCGGTTGATTCCGACTGGTAGCGCACGTACCCGAAGGCGATGCCCGCCAGCGTGACGATCAAGATGTGCTGCCAGGAATACGAGTATTCCTGGGCGTGCAGGCAGCCAAACAGGACGCCGGTGAGAACGATTCCCAATGCGGGGCCAGCCGTGCGAATCACCAGCGGCATCAGGAACCCGCGGAACGCCAGTTCCTCGGACACCGGTCCGACGATTACGGCGAAGACGAAGAACAACATGGTAGTGGGCCGTCCCTTCAGCATCTGATCGAAGGGAAGGCTGATGGGGGGCGCGCGCAGCAGGAAGCCCACTACGCCGAGCCCGAATGCCAGCAGCGGCCCCGCGAAAAGCGCTGAGAGCATCCCCTTGAACGGGAATCGCCAGCCCAGCGATTGCCAGAACGGACGGTTGTATTTCAGCCGAAACAGGGCGCGTACAAAGGCGAACGTAAGGACGTACCAGATAATTTGAACGATGAGTTGTCCGAACGCCGGGGTAGGGAGCAGCGCGGGGACAGTGTTTCGGATTCCCTCGACCGTGAGCGAAGCGAGAAAGAGTGCAGGGATGGCCAGCAGTATGATGAGTCCGACGTCCATGTAGTTCCAGAACGGCCGGCGGACATCGCCATCGGCGTGAACGGGCGAAAGGGAACCAACCTCGGGCATCACGACTGGGCCTCGGATTCGATGAGGGTCGCGGCCAGCAAAGGAATAAGAATTTCATGGTGACCAGTGATGGAGTACCCGTGCCCGCCTGACCGGGCGTGCGGGCGCTCCACCACGTTTACGCGCGGACGGTAGTGCTGAAGAAAATCGAAGTTGACGGTAGTGAATCCCGTAAGCGGGTGTCCCAGATTGCGCACAACGGACACTGCTTTCAAGAAAACTTCGGGCAATATCACGGCGGAACCGACGTTGAGATAGGCGCCGCCTCCGTGCAGATCCTTCACCAGCGCGCAGCAGAGCTTGAAGTCATGGTGCGAAGCGCGGCCAATGGCGGCCCCGTCGGCGGCGGGATGCGCGTGCGGGGTATCGGTGCCGATGGCAACATGCACCGTTACAGGCACCGAAGCCGCCCAGGCTTCATGGAGCAGGCTAACGGGCGCGAAACGCGGGCCGGCCAGAGATTGCAGGCGCTGGCCCAGCGCTTCGCCCATGCCTTCCGGCGAATCGCGGAGAGCCTGATTCATCTCGCGCCCGGTCTCTTCGGCGGCGCCAAAGCGTCCATCGGGGAGGACCGCCTCGACATCCTCACTGGTTGCGCCCGACACAGCGATTTCGAAATCGTGAATGGCGGCGGCGCCGTTGAGGACGAAGCCGGTAGCATAGCCGCGGCGCATGAGGTCGATAAAAATGGGTGCGAGGCCACACTTAATAACGTGACCTCCGAGGCCCCAAAGTATCGCGCGATTTTGGCGGCGAGCGGCGGCGATGGCGGCAACCACGTCGCGAAAGGCGCGGCCGGCGAGGATGTTGGGGAGTGAATTCAGCCAGCCGGGAAGACCGCGAGACGCGTCATAGGGACGCGCGAAATCTTCCACGCGGACTTTGCCGCCACGCTCGGCGAGAGGGACAGTGCGAAGACCGGCGAGGCCGATGGGCTGCTGGCGATAGCGGCTCATGCGGTGCGCCCGTGGGCTCGCTGGCGGTCGCGATCCAGCGTCAATGCGTGGCCGGTGTGGCTTCGGCGGGAGCGCAACACTTGTTCGGGAGTACCGCAGGCGACTACCTGACCGCCTTTTTCACCGCCCTCCGGACCCATGTCGATGATCCAATCGGCAGACTTGATCACATCGAGCTGGTGCTCAATCACCAGCACGGTGTTGCCCAGGTCCACCAGGCGCTGCAGCACCTCTAGCAGGCGCTTGACGTCCTCGAAATGCAGACCCGTCGTTGGCTCGTCCAGGATATAGAGCGTGCGACCGGTCTGGCGCTTGCTCAGCTCGCGGGCCAGCTTGATGCGCTGGGCCTCGCCGCCGGAGAGCGTAGTGGAGGATTGGCCCAGATGAATGTATCCCAGGCCGACGTCGTCCAGAGTTTTTAGCTTGGCGTGGATCTGCGGAATATTCTCCAGCAGCGGCAGCGCCTCTTCCACGGTGCTTTCGAGCAGATCGGCGATGGAGCGGCCCTTATACTTCACCTGCAGCGTCTCACTGTTGTAGCGGCGCGCGTGGCAAACGTCGCACGTGACATAGACGTCCGGCAGAAAATTCATCTCGATGCGCTTCAGCCCGTCGCCCTGGCAGGCTTCGCAGCGGCCTCCCTTGACGTTGAAGCTGAAGCGTCCGGCTTTGTACCCGCGCTCGCGCGATTCGGGGAGCATCGCGTAAAGATCGCGGATGGGCGAGAATACTCCGGTGTATGTCGCCGGATTCGAGCGCGGCGTGCGGCCGATGGGAGACTGGTCGATCTCCACTACTTTATCGATGTGCTGCAGGCCTTCGATTTTGTCGTGTGCGCCGGACGCTTCGCGCGAGCGGTAAAGCAGGCCGGCCAGCGCGCGATAAAGGATGTCATTGATCAGCGTGGATTTGCCGCTGCCGGAAACGCCGGTTACGGCTATGAACGTTCCCAGCGGGAACGTGACATCGATGTTCTTGAGGTTGTGCTCGCGCGCATTGCGGATCACCAGTTGCTTGCCATTACCAGCGCGGCGCACCAGCGGCGGATCAATACGGACCGCGCCGGAGAGATACTGGCCGGTGAGCGAGGCCGGGTTGCGGGCAATTTCGCGCGGAGTTCCGCAGGCGACCAGGCGGCCGCCCAGACGGCCGGCGCCCGGGCCGAGATCGATCACGTAATCGGCGCGCTGGATGGTCTCGGCGTCGTGCTCGACTACGAGGACGGTATTGCCGAGATCGCGCAGGCGCGTGAGAGTATCGAGCAGGCGGTCATTATCGCGAGGGTGCAGTCCGATGGAAGGCTCATCCAGCACGTAGAGAACGCCGCGCAGTTTGGAGCCGATCTGGGTGGCGAGGCGAATGCGCTGCGCTTCGCCGCCGGAGAGCGTGGCGGCCGAACGGGCGAGGCTCAGATAGTTCAATCCCACGGCTGCGAGAAATTCCAGGCGGTTGCGAATCTCCTCGACGACGCGCGCGGCGATCTGGCGCTCACGCTCATTGAGCACCCAGGCCTTCACCGTGTCGAGCGCGCGAGAGATGGACATTTCAGTCAGCTCTTCGATGCCGACGCCTTTCACGCGCACGGCCAGACTGCTGGGACGGAGACGTCGTCCCTGGCAATCCGAGCAGACGGCGGGCGACATGTAGTCCATCAGCCATTCGCGATATCCGGCGGTGGACGATTCGTAGGTTTCATCCAGCGTCTTGAGGATGCCCTCCAACAACACGTCCCGCTTGCGCTCGGGCAGATCCTCGAAGGGCTTGGACAGATCGGCACGCAGTTTCTTGGCGGCTTCGGTGACGCCGTGTTGCATGTGCGCCGAGCCCGCGCCCGGCCCCAGAGCGCCTTCGAGCAGGGGACGCGCGGGATCGACAATCACTTTGGATGGATCGAAGCTCCAGCGGTTGCCCAGTCCGTTACATGTTTCGCAAGCCCCGAAAGGGCTGTTGAAAGAAAAAGAACGGGGCTCGAGTTGCGGAACGCTGGCTCCGCAATTGGGACACGCGAGCTTGAGCGAGTAGAGTTTCTCTTCGCCCCCGACCACCGCCACCAGCACCACGCCGTCGGCCAGGCGCGAAGCAGTTTCGATGGAGGCTTCCAGCCGCTTTTCGAAATCGGGCTTGAGCGGGAGCCGGTCCACTACTACTTCGATGTCGTGATTCTTGCGACGGTCCAGCGGGATTTCTTCGTCCAGCATGCGCAGGACGCCATCGACGCGCGCGCGCACGAATCCCTGGCGGGAGAGCTTCTCGAGCTCCTTCTTGTACTCGCCCTTGCGGCCGCGCACGATGGGCGCCAGGATCATGATGCGTTCGCCTTGCGGAAGCGCCAGAATCTGTTGCAGGATCTGCCCGGTGCTTTGGCGCGAAATTTCGATCAGGCAATTCGGGCAGCGCGGGATGCCGATGGAAGAGTACAGCACGCGCAGGTAATCGTAAATCTCGGTGATAGTGCCGACGGTGGAGCGTGGACTGCGATTAGTGGTCTTCTGCTCGATGGAGATGGCCGGACTAAGGCCGTCAATGGAATCCACTTCGGGACGCTCCATCTGGTCCAGAAACTGGCGGGCGTACGGTGAAAGGGTTTCGACGTAGCGGCGCTGGCCTTCGGCGTAGATGGTATCGAAGGCGAGCGAGGATTTCCCGGAACCGCTGAGGCCCGTAATTACCGTGAGGGTGTTGCGCGGGATCTCCACGTCGATGTTTTTCAGATTGTGCTGGCGTGCGCCATGCACGGTGATGCGGTTGAGCATTGGGAGAGGGAAAATCCTATTTTAGCAGCCGGGGGAAGGGGGCTGAGGCCGGGTCATATGGACACTAGGATGAATTTGGATGGAGTCGTGACATCATGCGATTTTTGGCCGATCTGAATGCGCGCCTCATACAATTGATGAGGCGAACTGCGTAGTCCGAGCTTAGATGGGAGCCCGAAGAGGGCCGC
>JALYHQ010000065.1 GCA_030776455.1 Acidobacteriota bacterium
CAGGCTCCCCGCTTCTGAATCGTCCATGCTGATGATCAATACCCAGCATCCCGATCTCCCCCTTCAGGCTCATCTTGTATGAGAATCCGGTCCCGGCTCAGGCTCATCTTGCGTGAGACAAGAGTCCAGGGGGTCCGCCCTACAAGGCGTGATAAGCTGGAAGCTCCCCGATGCGAAGGGGACCAAGACGTCGCAATTTCAGGTTTGGATCCGAACGACGCGGCAACGGGGCGCCAGTGATGGCGCCCCGTTCCACTATACGGGGCCGAAATGCTTCAGCAGCACCAGGTCTTCCCGGTCGCTCCGATTCGTCACACGCACGCCGGCCTGGGCCGCGGCGCTGGTGACGAAAAGCTCGTCCTTGGTCATTTCTCCGAAGCGGATCAGCGTGGGCGTCTCCACGTCGTGCCGGCCGATGGTTCCCCAGCCTTGCACCACGATGAGTCCATACGCCGCCGCATCCGAGATCACCGCCGACTGGCCGGGATGCACGGTGAGTTCCTTGGCTGAATAGAACGTCGTCGAGTACACCACCCACTTCTGCGAATACGCTTCCGACTCCGAGTCCACGCGCGGATGAAACCAGCGATGCTTTGCGAATTCTGGATCCACATTCGCTTCCCAATCGAGCATGTCGAGGATGTAATCCAGGTCGTGATGGTGCTGGGGCGGAACGTCCTTCACCAGCAAGTCCCAGGGGACGGCGCGCCCTTCCACCATGGATTGAAACATGGCGAATACGTCTGAGTTCACCTGCGGTTCGTACGTCACCAGCGATCCGGGGGCATGCAGAATTCCGGGATCGATCTGCCAGCCGCTGCCGGGCTTCAGCTTATACGCGCGCGAATGATACAGGATGCCGTTGTCGCCTTCATTCCAGCGCTCCAGGCAACGCCGGATATCGTCACGCGTCGTGCCGGGCTCCAGGCCCATGAAGGTGTACGGGAAATTATTTTCCTTAGTGTTGTATTGCGGCGGGAAGTAATAGGCTTCGGGCTTGGGATTGCGTCCCACGCGGCGAGCGTCGGCTTCGCCCTGGTGCAGGTGGTGAGGAATTGGTCCGAGATTGTCGAAAAACTTGCACAGCAGATTCCAGCCGCCGAATTTGCGCATTACCCCCGCGCCCAGCAATTCGTCACCCAGCGTCTCGATGGCTTCCCGGAGCAGAACGCGCTGCCCCTGATGGTGGATATAACTGAGACCTTCATCTTCCAGCGTGCCCGGGCCATTATCGGCTTTGGTGGTGGATGAAAACCAGCGCTCGTCGATGCCGCCGCGATGCGCGCCATATGCATAGAGATCGCGTGGATGCAGTTTCAGCCTGCCACCGGGCATCAGAAACGCGCGCGGGACCCAGCACGGGGCCAGACGCACGATTCCCTCGCCCTCGCGCAGGGCTTCGCGAATCAGAGCGGCGCTATTCGACATGACGTTCCCCCAAAAGCTCTTTCACCAGTTCCATGGCATCCTCGCGAGTGTGGATGCGGCCCTCCAACTGGGCATCCTCCACGGCGTCCAGCACTTTACTGAACTCCGGGCCCGGTTTGTACCCGGCGGCGATGAGATCGTCGCCCTTGATGAGCCGGACCGGCCGCAATTCCTCCGCGGGCGCTTGTTCGAAACGCGATTTGGCGAAGTGGTAATTCTCCAGATTACCGCTGCTGCAGGTGCTGTCCAACCGATGCAGCTCCAGGTGCTCATCGAAGCGAGGCAGCCGCAAGAAGCGCTTCAAGGTGCTCTCACGCATGCGCTGGGCGTCCATGAAGCGCATGTGATTGCCCACCAGCGCGAGGATTTGATCTATCTGCTGGTTGGAAAAATGAAGCCGGTTGAGGATGCGCCGGGCGATCTCTTCGCCCAGTTCCACATGGCCGTCGAAGCGGATGCGGTCCGCGACACGAAATGTCCCCGGCTTGCCCACATCGTGCAACAGGACGCCCATTGCAAGCTCGGGCGAGGGCGACTGCATGCGCTCCAGCATCATCAGCGTGTGAACCCACACGTCCCCTTCGGGATGATACTGGGGCGGCTGCTCCACGCCGTGAAAGGCGGCCACTTCGGGAAGAATATCGGCCAGCAAGCCGGTTTCATCCAGCAGCTCAAACCCGCGCCGCGCGCCGCCCTCGGTCAGGATGCGGATCAGTTCGTCCCGGACGCGCTCGGGCGAAATGCGCAGAATACCGGCATGGAGGCGACGGATGGCCGCGAAGGTGGCAGGCTCGATGGTGAAGCCGAAACGAGCGGCGAATCGAATCGCCCGGAGCATTCGCAGATGGTCTTCCTGGAAGCGCAGCACCGGGTCGCCGATGGCGCGAATCACTCCGGCGCGCAGGTCGTCCAGACCGCCGGTGTAATCAATGACGCGCTGGGTGGCCGGATCCATCAACAGGGCATTGATGGTGAAGTCGCGCCGCAGCACGTCTTGCTTGGGATCGGTTTCGTAGCGCACGCCCTCGGGATGACGGCCGTCGCGATAGGCAAAATCGCTGCGGAAGGTGGCCACTTCGACGCCGCTCACCAGGACCACGCCGAATTTCGCGCCGACCAGTTGTGCGCGGGGAAAGAGCTGAAGCAGTTGTTCCGGCGTCGCATCCGTGCAGATGTCCCAATCGGCCGGTTCATGCCCAAGCACCAAATCCCGCACACACCCGCCCACAAAGAAAGCCTGGAACCCCCGCTCCACCAACTTCGCGACAATCTCCCGCGGCATCTCTCTGATGGTAAACACAAGCTAAAGCATGTGCCACCGCGGACGAGGCAGTAGCACTGGTGGCACATGCTTTAGCTTGTGCGTTTCAGCAATGGTTAGCCGGCTCCCCGTGCACCTCCGCCCCACAGCGTAGAATATAGCTGTACGCCGCGAGTCAATGTCTTCTGAAGTCATAAAGCCTTCCTCAACCACGGCCAAGGTAGTTGTCGCCACCACGGTGGCGCTCTCGTTCATCAGTTTCTGGCGAGGCGCCTCCATCGTGTTGGCCGACCTCGCGTCCTCGGCATTTTATGCCGGCGGCATCGCGGAAACCGCCATTGGACCGGCCGCGCCCTGGTTCGTGCTGGGCGTCATGCTCTTCAGCTTCGCCGTGCGCTCCGTTTACATGGAAAGCTGCAGCATGTTCGTGCGCGGCGGCGTGTACATCGTTGTGAAGGACAGCATGGGGCCGTTCATGGCGCGCCTCTCGGTATCCGCGCTGGTCTTCGATTACATCCTCACCGGACCCATCAGCATCGTCACCGCCGGCCAATACCTGGCGCGCCTCATGAATGAGATTTCCGGCTTGCTGCACCAGCCATTTCAGATGAATCCGAATTACTTCGCGGCGTTCTTCGGCGTCATTTTTACGGTCTACTTCTGGTGGAGCAATATCAAGGGCATACACGAATCCAGCGGCAAGGCCCTGCGCATCATGCAGATCACTTCGGTGATGGTGGTCGTTTTTCTGATCTGGTGTCCCTTGACCATGCTGATCCGCGGAACCGTCAACATCCCGCCCGCGCCGCTCCCGCATAACCTGAAGTTCGACAGTACGGCGCTGGGCTGGTTCAAGGGCACCGTGTGGCCAATGATTCCAGCAATCGCCATGATCATCGCGTTTGGACATTCGCTGCTCTCCATGAGCGGATTCGAAACGCTGGCCCAGGTTTATCGCGAGCTGGCTTATCCGAAACTCAAGAATCTGAAAATCACCGCGAACATCGTGTGCTGCTACGCCGTTGTCTGCACCGGCGTGATAACCGTGCTGGCCGGCATGATGCTGAGTCCCACGGACATGAGCAAGTATGCCGACAACCTGCTCGGCGGTCTGGCGATGAACCTGGCCGGACCCGAGCTGCTCAAGCTGAGCTTTCACGTCTTCGTGGTGATCGTCGGGACGCTGATTCTTTCGGGCGCGGTGAATACATCCATGATCGGCGCTAACGGCGTGCTCAACCGCGTGGCCGAGGATGGCGTGCTGCTGGACTGGTTCCGCAAGCCGCACCGCCGCTTCGGGACGACGTCGCGGATCATCACGCTGGTGACCGTGCTGCAGATCGCCACCATCATCGCCAGCCGCGGCGATGTCTACAAGCTGGGCGAAGCCTACGCGTTTGGCGTGGTGTGGAGTTTCTTCTTCAAGTCGCTGGGCGTGCTGGCGTTGCGTTACCAGCGGCACGACCAGGAATATAAGGTGCCTTTGAATCTGCGCATCGGCGGCGTGGAGATCCCCATCGGCCTGGGCGTTACCACCTTGATGCTGGGCTTCGTGGCTGTGGCGAATCTGTTTTCCAAGCAGATCGCAACAATATGGGGGGTCACTTTCACGCTGCTGGTTTTCGTGGTGTTCACCATCTCGGAGCGCATCAACGCCCACAAGCGCGCGCGCCTGCATCTGGAGAAGAAACCGCTCGAGGAATTCAATCTCGAGCACGAAAATCAGATCAACACGGTGACGCTGCACGCGCGGCCGGGCTGCGTCCTCGTAGCCGCGCGCGATTACCACAATATGGATCACCTGAAGAAGGTGCTGCAGAAAACCAATCTGCGGCGGCACGACATTGTGGTGATGACGGTCCGCACCATCTCGGCCGGCGCCGGCGAGTACGATCTCTCCGACAACCAGATTTTCTCCGATTACGAGCGGGAGCTGTTCAGCCATGTAGTGGAAGTGGCGGAGAAGGAAGGCAAGCCGGTAGAGCTGCTGGTTGTGCCCGCGGTGAATCCGTTCGATGCCATGGTCCAATCGGCTTCGAAACTGCAGGCCTCCAAGCTGGTGACGGGCGTTTCGGCGCGCATGCCTTCCGAGGAGCTGGCGCGCAGCATCGGGCTGGCCTGGGAAAATCTGCCGGAGCCGCGGCACCCGTTCTCGCTTGAGATCATACGTCCGGAGCGCGAGTCGATGTACGTGAACCTGGGTCCGCATCCTCCACGGCTTTGGCCGGAAGATGTCGACCGCCTGCATGACCTCTGGCTGCGGCTGACGCAAGCCGAGGGCGTCGGGTCGAAGCTGCATCACCGGGATATCGTGGGGATCGCGCTGCGGCGGCTAGAGAACGATTTGAAAGGCGATGCGCCGGACAAGGTGATTGACCAGTTGCGCCGGGATATGCCCAAGGGCTGAGCCGCGATGTTCATCGGCCACTACGCGGTGGGGTTCGCGGCGAAGCGCGCCGCTCCGAATACTTCGCTCGGCCTGCTGATGGCCGCGCCGATTCTTCTGGATCTGTTATGGCCCATTTTCTTACTGGCAGGCTGGGAGCGCGTGCGTATCGATCCCGGCAATACCGCATTCACGCCGCTGGCCTTCGATTCCTATCCCATCTCGCATAGCCTGATAACATCCATCGGCTGGGGACTGCTGTTCGGCGGGTTGTATTGGACCTTCACGCGCTATCGCGCGGGCGCCGTCGCGATCGGCCTGGGCGCGGTGAGCCACTGGGTTCTGGACTGGGTGACGCATCGTCCCGACTTGCCGTTACATCCCGGCGGCAAAAAATTCGGCCTGGGCCTGTGGAACTCGATCCCCGCGACGCTGGCCGTGGAGCTCGCGATGCTGGCCATCGCGCTGTGGCTTTACGTCCGCATAACGCAGCCGCGCGACGGAATTGGACGCTACGCCTTCTGGGCCTTCGTGGCATTCGCGCTGGTCATGTATGTGGCAAATCTGCTGTCGCCTCCGCCGCCGGAGGCGCGGGCGCTGGCGTGGTTCGCGCTGTCGGGCTGGATAGTTCCGTTCTGGGCGGGCTGGTTCGACGCGCATCGCGCGGCGAAGTAGCGTCAGACTTTCTTGCTCTTCGCCTTGGGCTTTTTTTCGGCGGGAGCCGGAGTCTCTTCATCTACCTGAGCCGGCGCGGATACTCCGGACAGAACCTGGTTAAAAAGCTCCATCTTCTTGAGGTCTTTCTTCGAAGGCGGCGCTATTTCATGACGGTAATCGTGATCGTGATAGCAGGTCCGGCAGCGTACCTTGGCGGCTTCCGTATTCACGATGGAGACTATCGAGTGGTTGGTGACCCGTCTGCACTTTATGCAGTGATCGTCAATCACATCTCCCAGCCGATGATCTGACATGCGACTTCGCCGAGTATATCAAAGTTGAACGGCCAGCAGCGTGGTGAGCGCGCTGCCTAGAATCACCCAGAGCGTGTCCACGCGAGTGAAGGCGGTGATGGCGAAGCTGGCGGCCGCCACCGCCAGGGTCAGCGGTCCGGTAAGGCCGTCGCGCGCCAGGGGAACCGAAGATGCCAGCAACAATCCCGCGCTGGCCAGCAGCAGGCAGCGGATCACCGATTTCACGCGTGGATGCCCGGTTCTGCTTCCCAAGAAGCGCAGCAGCACCAGCACCAGGAAAGCGGGCGTCACCATGGCGGCCCATCCCACGATGGCGCCTGGAACGCCGGCGACGAAATAGCCGGCGCTGACGACATATAAACCGAGCGGCCCAGGTCCCAGTCGTCCGGCGGCGACCGCGGTGCTGAGCTGGCGGTCAGTAAGCACGCGATGATGCACCACCAGGTCATTCCGCAGCACAGGGAGCGAGGAGAGCCCGCTGAATGAAGTGGCGGTGGCCTTCAGCAAGAGCAGATAAAGCAGGACGAGACTCATCGGCTCTTCCAGAAGAAGCCCACCAGCGCGGCGAGGCCCAGGATCAGGATGGGATTGAGAGCGAGCCCGGTGGACAGCGCGAAAGCGCCGCCGGCCACAATCACCGGCACCAGCCAATCGCGTTTTGACATGTGTGTGCGCACCAGCACGAATGCGGCGGCGGCGGTGAGGCCCACGGCCGCCGCGATGGTGCCCGCGAGGGCGGCGCGAAGCCACGGGACTTGGCCGCCCGATTCGCACACGCGGGTCAGCAAAACGATCAACACCGTGGAGGGGATGGTGACGCCGAGCACGGCTGCGATGGTTCCGGCCCAGCCCTTCAAGTACCAGCCGGTGGCGGCGCAGAAGGCGAGCATGTTGGTGCCGGGCGTGATACGCGCGAGTCCGTACGCGATGCCGAGTCGATGAGAATCGAGCCAGCGTCGCCGTTGAAACTCGCGCTGAAGGACGGCCGTGCTGGGGTCGCCTCCACCAAAGGTGGTGGTGCCAACGCGCAGGAACAACACCGCAATGGCGCGCAAGGAAACGTCAGGCATAAACCAACTACGTTACCGTTATCATCGGGGTATGTGGCGGAAGCGCGCTCTCGTGCTGGCGGGGATCACGGCGTTGGTAGCCCTTGCCACCGTCGTCGCAGCCCATTACCGCACTAGTTTTGCGCCCCTCAAAACCCCGGCTCCGGCTGTGCCCCCGGCTCCCGCGGAGGTCACGCTGACGGGGCGCGTGCAAGCGTCGTCGGTAGTGAATGTGCGTGCGCCCGTGGAAGGCGTGATCGAGCGCGTTCTGGCGGAGGTGGGCGACGATGTGTTCGAAGGTCAGGTGCTGGCGCATATCAAGAGCGCCAAACTGGAAGCCAATCAAGAAACCGCGCAGGCGGAGGCCGAGCATGCGCAGGGGCGCGCGCGGGATCTGGAAATGGCGCTGACGGCGGCGCGCCTGGAAGCGTCGCGCGTCCGCGCGGATGCGATTCGTACTCGCGCGGAGCTGGATCGCGCGGAGCGAAACTACACACGCCAGCAGATGCTGATGCGTGAAGGCGCGGCGGCGCGGCTGGTGTTCGAAAAAGCGGAACGAGAGCACAACACGCTGAAAGCCGATGCCTCGAATCTGGAGCTGGCGGCGCGCGGGGCCGAGGACCGGCTGACGTCTTTAACCAAAGAACTGGATGCCGCCCGCGTTATCGCTCAGACCAAGGCCGATGAGCTTGATGACGCCAAGGCCGAACTGGCGGCCGGAGACGTCCATGCTCCGGCGGATGGCACGGTGGTTGGGCGCAACGGGCAGGCCGGCGAAGCGGTGAGCCGCGCGGCCATCGATCTTTTTCAGATCGCCGTTAACTTGAGCGAGCTTCAGGTGGTGTTGTCGCCGGATGCGAAAACGCTGGAGCGAATCCATGCGGGCGCGGCCGCGTGGGTGCAGATGCCGGAGGCGGCGGACGGCATGCCGGGGAGAGTGCGGGAAGTGAAGGCGGGACAAGTGTTCGTGGAGTTCACCAGGACTTCGCCGGCCGTGCGGCCCGGACTGAGCGCGCAGGTTCGAGTGAAGCTGTAACGAAATTTAATCTTTGGCACGTGATGCGTGGATACAATCACACCTATGCAATGCTATAATGGAAAAACTTCAAGAAAAGGAGGCAGCCGTTGGATCTTATCCCCGATCGACTCTTCACCGAATCACTGACCGCCAGCGCGGCTGCCCGCAAGTAGCTTCCTGGGCGGTTAGTTTCTCTCTTCGCTAAATTTTTTTTGGGCCCGCAGCAGAAGGCCGTGCCGTGCTTTTTCGCCGGATGGCTGCTGAGCCCACGGATTCCGATGCGGGTCGCCCGCACCGCTGGGCATTCATTTATCCGCATCGCATTTGAATCGCACCCTTTGAGACAGGAGAAGAACCTATGACCAACACACTCATACAACCCGTCACGGGCTCTGCCCTCAACTGGATGCACCTCGAGCGATTCCTGCTGCTGGGCAGCCAGGATGGAACATGGTCCGTAACGCGGGGGCCGCTCGCGGCGGGACAGGCTGCGGCTGCGCGCGCGTGTCTGGCGGAAGATGGACCGCGCGTGGTGGAAACCATAGTGCGATTTTCCGCGGCGCGTAATGCGCCCAGCCGCCGGCCTGCGCTGCTGGCGCTGGCGATGGCGGCAAGTCCGGCGTATGCCTGCGCGCGCACCAACGCCGCCGCGCTCTCGGCGCTGCCGGAGGTGGCCGCCACCGGCGGTCACTTGCTCCAATTTGTGCGCTTCGCCGAGACGCAGCGCGGCTGGGGGCGAGGTTTGCGCTCGGCGGTGGCGGACTGGTATCTGCGCCAGCCGATAGCCGAACTGGCGCGGTATTTCGCGGTTGGATCTCACCGCGAGTCGCTGCGCAACGCGCATCCGAAGCCCGCCAGCGCGGCTCAGAACGCTCTATTCCAGTGGGCCGTGGAAGGCCGGCTGGGACACTTGGCCACGCCGGCTCTGCTCTCCGGAGAGCTGCGCCTGATTCACGCGGTGGACCAGGCGCGCGCCGCTGCCAGCGAAGGCGACATGGTCCGCATCGTCGAAGATTATCGTTTGCCGCACTACCTGGTTCCGGCGAGGTGGAAGACCTCGCGCGTGTGGGAAGCGCTGCTACATGCGCTGCCATATCGCGCGATGGTGAAACACCTGGGCGAGTTGATTGCGCCGCAAAGCGCGTCCACGGCATTGCTGGTGGCGCGCCTGATTGACCGGCGGCGTATTGTCGAGTCGCGGATCCATCCGGTGGCGCTGTTGCTGGCTTGGAGAGCGTACGAGCGTGCGAATGGGGCCGTCCCATGCATCGTGGAGGCTTTGGAAGAGGCGTGGCGGATCGCTTCCATGAATGCGGAGAAATTGCCGATTGCGGTGACGCATGAATGCGAGGAGGCGGCGCTGGCGGCGGGTGCGCTGGCGGCTTTGGCATCGGGAAGTGTGAAGGCGGCGGTGGCCGTGACGGCGGCGCGGGGTGAGACCAGCATCGTGGTGACGGCCGGCGTGGGGGAGTTGACGATCACGGGGATTGACGCCAGGGTGCCGGGAGTGATTGGGGAGTTTCTGGGTTAGTCGTCCTGGGCGGCAAGCCAGTGGACTACTTTGGGGACTCCCTCCGCGCGGTGGAACTTCAGGGCTTGTTCTTCCAGCTTTCGATCGGAGACGGTGACCCGTTCGTGCTGGCGCAGGTGCTCGCCCCAGCTTTGGACCAGGAACGATTCCAGATAGCGGCCGGGGGTGGCGGCGTCTTCGAAAATGCCCCACCGGACAGCGCCATCGCGGCGACGGATGCGGCGCATTTCGCGCATGGCGGCGATGAATTCGGAGGCATGCGCGGGATCGATGAAATATTCCACGGTCACCAGCACGGGGCCGCGCTCGGGATCCGTATCGCGCATGAGCTGCGGTTCGGGCCAATGCGGCGAGGGTGTGGTGTCGAGCTCGCGGTGGCCGGCCAGGCGGAACCGCGCGGTGAGCAGTGCGCCGCAGATAATCGCGATGCCGGCCGCGAGCAGCGTGGATCGCAGTCCGAAGCGCGACGCCACGGCTCCCCAGATGACGCTGCCGATGGCCATGGCGCCTTGAAAGACCAGGATGTAGGCGCCCAGCGCGCGTGCCCGCACCCATGCGGGCAAGGATGTCTGCGCAGCGGTATTCAGACTGGAGTTGATGGCCATCCAGCCCATGCCGCCGGCCAGCAGCGCGAGGCCCACTACCCAGAATTGCGTCAGCCACGCTAGAGCGATGTTGACGATACCGAAGAGCACGGAGGCGGAGGTGACCAGGAGGTCCATCGAGATGAGGTGGCGAAGGCGCGAGAGCAGCAGCGCGGCGATGATGGAGCCGAGCCCCAGGCATCCGAGCAGCAGGCCATAGCCGGTGCTTTCGCTCTTCAATTCAACTTTGGCCACCAGCGGCAGGATGGCCCAGAGCGCGCTGGCTGAAATTATGAAGACGCCGGAGCGTATCAGCACGGCGTGCATGGGCGGAGCGAAACGAAGGTAACGGATGCCGGCAAGCATCGCAGAGCCCACGGTTTCCCGCGCGGACGAAGTAAGCTCGGGCTTGCGTTTCCATAAATAGAGCACCACCATGACACCGACGAAAGAGACTGCGTTCAACACGAACGCAGGGCCGACACCCATCAATCCCACCACGAGGCCGCCGAGCGCGGGACCGGCCGCGCGGGCGAGATTAAATCCCAGCGAATTGAGTCCGATGGCAGCGGGCAGCTCGGAGCGCGGGACGAGTTCGGGAACAATGGCTTGCCAGGCGGGTCCGTTCATGGTGGCGCCGATGCCCAGCGCGAAGGTCAGGGAGAGCAGTGTCCACGGTCCGGTGAGGCCAGCGATGGTAAGACCGCCGAGCGTCGCCGCGGCGGCCAGCATCCCGCCCTGCGTGATCAACAGCAGTTTGCGGCGGTCCACAATATCGGCGAAGGCGCCCGCGGGGACGCCCAACAGGAACACGGGAACGCTGGTGGCGGTCTGGACCAGAGCAACGTATAACGGGGACGCGTTGAGCCCGGTCATGAGCCAAGCCGCGCCGACGTTCTGCATCCAGGTGCCTACGTTAGAGGCAACCGACGCGATCCACACCCAGCGAAACAGCGAATAGGCAAGCGGCGAAAAGGCGCCGCGCCCGGAAGTCCCCGCGTGATCCAATCCCCATTGTAGGGAACTCGCCCGTGCGGACACACTTCGGCGTCCGCACGTGTAGCTGGGAACCGCGAGGGAACTGCATTCAAAAGAGGGCGCCCCTATCGACGAATTAGAAGCCCGTGCGACTGGCTACCACTGGATACTCAGTGGCCACGCTCTATCGAGTTGCCGTCCCCCGAGGTTGCCTAGGAGCTTTCGAGCGACGCGGCGGTTTGGTTCCGAATAGCCGATTACCAAACTCTCAATTCGAGCATACGCCGGGTGAGTGCAAAACTTCGAAACAGGTTTCGTAAACGATTGCAACGATGGAAAATAGAGTTCGAAAAAACTTGTGATTGCCGCGGTTCAAGTCTTCTTGAGGATGACGACGTAGCTTGGCCCTTGCGAATCCACAATGGCTGAGACCGTCCAGCCCGTTTTTGCAACAATGTTGCGTACTTCGGTGGGGGACGCAAACAAGTAGTCGAACCAGTCTCCACGAAACTGGCGATATCGGATTCGCAGACGGAGTTGTCCAGCCATTCTTCCACGCTCCCGATTTCGCCGGTGATAAGCGAGGTGAACAGGGTCGCTGGTTCTGTAGGGATCCGCTGCCGCCGCGAGGATAGTGGCCTGCGGCGAGGTGATTTCGCGCATGGCTGCCAGCAAGCGGACGGCCTGCGTCCTGCCGCCGAAGAGTCCGAAATTGTTCCCATACATCACGATGCTGTCGAAAGGTCCTTTGAGTGTTTGGATGTCCCGTATGGAGAGTACCCGAGCGGCCTGCACGCCTCGGAGCCGGGCTACCTTGACTGCCAATGGTGAGTTGTCGATGGCTACTACTTTGTGACCTCTCTGCTGGAGATACAGAGCCACCCTTCCCGCGCCGCAGCCGATGTCCAGGATGGTTCCATGTGCACGGAGGATGGCCTCTTGCTCGTGCGCCGCCCAGTTCTGGTGCTCTTGAAAATATGGCAGCGCGCTGCCTAGATCGATGAACCCATCGTCGCGCTTAACGATTTCATAGTTGGTATGGCCCTGGTGGCAGTGCCACATTTCCTGGCCGTAAGCGTCGCGCTCCGGTTGCACGCCCGATGCCGCCATGTTCGAGTTGACCCCGCTGCGATCATTCTTGCACGCGCAAGGGAAGGCCGAGCAGGGAAGCGATGGGAGTATACTGACTCGTGGGCTGGAAGGCAAGATTGAATTCCGGCCGTGGGCGAAAGGGTGAGAACCATGATGCGAAGAACTTTTGCGGCGCTATTTTTGACCGCGTTGACGAGCATGATGATGACGGGCCAGGACGCGGCCGCCTACCTGGATGAGTATATTGCCAAGGTGAAACCGGAGAAGCGCGCGGAGTTCGACGCGATCAACAAGAAGATGACCGTATTGAACCGCCGCAACAAAGGCGATAACTGGCTTGCCGCCGAGAACATGTACGGTGAGGGCAACGTGGTTACGTTTATCAGTTTGCGCAACACTCTCGCGGATGCCGAGAAAGGCTCCGATCTTTTCATGGGCGCGCTGGCCAAGACGGGTGGAATGGCGGCTGCCGGGAAGCTTTTCCAGGACTTCAATAACACGCTGGTGAGCAGCCGGGTTGAAATTCGCCGCCGGCGCCCGGACCTGGGCTCGAACGTACCCACCAGCGCGGCTGAGACCTCAACGCTGCTCGGCAAATCCCGGTTTCTCTACATGGTGACGGTGCGCGTGCGTCCCGGGCGAGCGTTGGACTACGAGGATCAGATCAAAGCCGTGAGAGAGGCACGGGCAAAGGCGGGCGACAAATCGATCTGGCTGGTTTCCCAAGCGGTGGTGGGCCAGCCGACAGGAGTTTACTTCATCACGAGGCCGCTGACCTCGCTGGGAGACCTGGACGGCGGGAGGGCGCTCTCCCAGCTTCTGGGGGACAGGTATAAGGGATACCAGAAGAACATCGCCGAAAATACTTTTTCCACCGAAATCTCGATCCTGCGCTATCTGCCCGATTTGAGCAATCCGCCGGCGGAGATTGCGGCAGCCGATCCGGCGTTCTGGAATCCGAAGCCCGCTGCGCCGAAGAAGGCAGCCGAAGCGGCGAAGTAGGGAATCGTTTGGATTTCAGCGTTCATCAGATGCCAGGTGATCGCAATCGTAATACGCAGATTGTCGCTGCCCGTTAAAAGGGTTGGGCTTGCCTCTTATCAGCAGTTTGATGTCGGGTGAATTGTCGGCGTAAGCACAGATCCGCCGTGCGACGGCACGGTAGACTCGTGGCTCCGGGTAAACCGGTGTATTTAATTCACCGTAGGCCCAACGGTTGATATCCAAGAAGAAGGGTTTGCTCTCCTGCCAGACGTGCGGACGTACCGCGGGGGGCAGACGCTCTATAACTGCGGGACTGACAAGAATCACCGCCTGGTGCGTATTTCCGGAATACAGCGCCGCGGAAAGATAGGAATCCCAGAGATCAACAAGACTGAGCGCGGGGAGTACGGCACATAAGAGCAGGGCAGTGGCGTGAAGACCGCTGCGCGGCCTCAGGATATTTCCGGCCGTTGTTTCCTGGTCCTGCCAGAACAGCAGGACGACGAACAGGACCATAACGACGTTCCAGGGCCACACGACCCGATTCTCACCGCTGGAAATCAGGAGGGCCAAGACAAAAATGTGGGTGGCGCTAGCCAGAAGGACGGCCGCATTCCTGAATTTGCGTGTGATCAGACCCAGGCCGGTGAGAATTTCCAACACCGGAATCATCAGAATCAAAGGAGCAGGAATATTTCTTGCCGCCTCGGGCACCCAGCGAAGGAACGGACCGGCAATGTCAGGCCAAGTCTCCCGGATGAAATTCACATTCAGTTTTTGCAGTCCGCTCCAGACATATGTGAACACCACGATCAGCCGGCAGATGTTCAGGGCGGCTGCTTGATACCGTTTCTCCGGTTTCTTCCACGCGTAAAAACCGATTACCGCTAGCATCAGAAAATATTGATAGAACCAGGGCTGCCAGCGCGTCTGGTCTCCAAGACTCTGCAGCCCGGCAAGAAGGAGGAAGATGAAAATCAGCTTTTGAGACCGAGCCACAAGGATAATTGAGGCCAGGAGACAGAGCAACACGAACAGCCAGATGAGATCAAGCGGGTATGGGATGGTCGGCAGGAAGTCTGTCAGTGGAGAAAGGGGGAAAATACGGGACGAAAGCCAGAGACGCCAGGAGAGGATATAGCCACAAGCCAGCGCGATGGGAATGGCAATCTTCAGCCAGAGCAATTTGCGGCATGGCTGCGGAGCGGCGGGTTTTTGGTTAATTGTGCGGTTTATAGGAAAGATAGTATCAAACAGCGACGCGAGGCTGTGTCCGCTGGGTGGTGGAATATTTTGAATTGGATCAGAATTGGCGGGGAATGAGCGACGTGTGAAGGCCGCACCATACGGGCGCGCGGGGCGGGGATGACGTTGCGGCTCTGGGACTTGGGGAGACAGGCCAGGAGGCCTACGAGGCTTTAGAGTGTGGCGAGGCTTTAGAGTTTGGCGAGGCTTTAGAGTTTGGCGGCTAGTTTGCCTAAGGCGGCGCCGATTGTTCGGCCGATTTCGACCAGCAAGCTCGCGGCGGGGATGTTCGATTCAATCCCGGCTATCAGTTGGGCGTCTTCGATGGAATTGCCATCATTCAACGCTCCCAGGAAAGACTTGGCTTGCTTGGGGGCGATTCCCAGGCCGCGTGCGACGAAATCCGCCAGATCCTCGCCCTCTAATTGTTGAACGCCGCGGCTTAGCAGCAATTCCCGGACTTCGCTTGCAACTTCCTTGCCGATCATCGTATTGACATCCTCTCCACCCGTTGGACGCCGGGCGGGGGCGAATGTTGCACTATACGGTTAAAACTACGCGGAACTGGGCTTTACCGGACTGCATGCGGGCGTATGCCGCGGCGGCTTGCTCAAGGGGGAATTCCTCAATCATGGGGCGAACTCCGGACATGGCGGAGAACGCAAGGGTATCCTCGGAATCCGCGGCGATGCCGGAGGACCAGCCTTGGATGGAGCGTCCGGCGGGGATCAATTGGAAGGGCGAAGCTTCAAGGGGGTCTAGAGATGCGCCCACCACCATCAGCTTGCCTCCGATGCCCAGGCCGTCGATCATGGCGGACATAGCTTTGCCGCTGGGCGCGGTGGTGAGGACGACTTTCGCGCCGCCGAGTAGCTGGAGCTCCTTGGCGGCATCGGCCGCGTCGGAGTCGATGTAATGGTGCGCGCCGAGCTTCAGCGCGAGCGCTTCTGAATCCTTGCCTCGCGAGATGGCGACGGTGCGGAAGCCGAATTTGGCGGCATACTGCACGGCGAGATGGCCCAATCCGCCGATGGCCTGAATGGCTACCAGGTCGCCCGGCCGCGCGCCGCTATGCCGCAGGGCATTGAAGGTGGTGATGCCGGCACACATAAGAGGCGCGGCTTCCTGCGGGGTGAGTCCGTCGGGCATGAGGGCGACGGATTGCGCGGGCGCGATCATGTATTCCTGATAGCCGCCATCGTGCGTGAAACCGGTGATGCCGCCCACGCGGCAATAAACGAAATCCCCCCGGCGGCACGGTGGACAGACGCCGCAATGACCGCCGTACCAGCCGACGCCGACACGCTGGCCTTTTTTCCAGAGGGTGACGCCGGGGCCTACTTCATCGATGACGCCGGCGACTTCATGGCCGGGAACGCGCGGGTACTGGAGGCCGGGCCATTGGCCCTCCTTGACCATCACGTCGCTGTGGCAGACGCCGCAGGCTTGCACTTTGATGCGGACGGTGTCGGGTCCGGGGACGGGGATGGGGCGCTCGACAAGGTCGAGGGAGCCGCCGGGGGCGGGGATCTGGATGGCTTTCATTTTTGGGGGCCTCTGGATCCATTCTAAGGGGCGGGACTGGGCTGATTGCTAATCGGCCTGCAGGATACTAACCTGCCCCGCACATCAGTCGAAGCGGACTGATCGGGGACGGAATTTTACTCCGGAGACGGCGTTAGGATCGGCCACGGGGTGGGGCACGCCGCGCTTTAGCCAGCAGTGGCCGCGCGGTTTTTGCGCGCCGGGCCGCGCATAGCTCCAGGCGTTGCAGTTGGCATCGTTCGCGCATGCCGCTTCGCAGGTCTTCCAGCCGTCGGTGTCAAAATTGTTGAAATCCAGTCCGGGGCGATTGGTACGGTCTTCCGCTTTCAGATCGCGCGCCGAAATATTCTTGCCGGAGCCGGAGTTGCAGCAATTGTCCTTCACCAGCGCGGGGAGCCGGTCCTTGAGCCAGCAATGGCCGCTGGGACCCTGGATGCCCGGCTTGACCCAGGTCCAGCCCTGGCATCGAGATTCGCCGCCGCAGGAGTTTCTGCAGACGAATGGCGAATCGGCGTTGAAATTGGCGTAATCTCCTCCAGGCATGTTGAAGCCGTCGACCGCGCTGGATGGCAGGCAAAACAGGAGCATCGAGAGCGCAAGAAAGTAAACCCGCATGGCGAATCCTCCGAGTCCCATGGTTACACGAGCAAGTGCTTCTGTATTTTCCCCAGCGCGTTGCGCGGGAGGCGCTCTCGCACCACGAACGATCGGGGCACTTTGAACGATGCTATATTATCCCGGCAGCGGGATTCGAGGATTGCCAGGTCGATCGGACATTTGAGAACTACATAAGCTACCGGCACTTCGCCGCGCATGCGGTCGGGGATGCCGATTACGGCGGCTTCCGCGATCTCGGGCTGCTCCTCGAGAAATTCCTCAAGCTCACGCGGGTAGATGTTGAAGCCGCCGGATATGATGAGATCGCTTTTGCGGCCGGTGAGCGTGAAGTATCCGTCGGGAGACTCGATGGCGAGGTCGCCGGTGCGGAACCAGCCATCCACGAAGGGCTTCGAATGCTCGCGACGCCAGTAGCCGGGGAAGACGTTGGGACCACGCAGATAGACTTCCCCAGTCTCGCCGTCTTCAACCGGTTCGCCGCTGGGATCCAGCAAGCGAACCTGGACGCCGGGGAGCGGCAGGCCGACACTGCCGGGGCGGCGTTCGCCGTCGTAAGGGTTCGAGATGTTCATGAGGGTTTCGGTCATGCCGTAGCGCTCGAGAATGGTGTGGCCGAAGCGCTCGCGAAACTCCTCGAGCACTTGCGCGGGCAGCGGCGCGGATCCAGAGACGAAGAGGCGCATGTAAGTCCCGATTTCGTTCGCTTGTTCGGAGGGAATATCGAGCAGGCGCGCGTAAATAGTGGGCACGCCGAAGAAGAGGGTGGGGCGAAAGTCGAGAAACTGGGCGGCTGCCTTCGAATGTTCGAAGCGCGCCAGCAGGCGCATGCGACATCCGGAGATGAGCCAGCAATGCAATCCATTGCCGAGCGCGTGGACGTGGAACAGCGGCAAGGACAGCAGGAAGCGATCGTCTTCGACGATCCTCCAGCAGGCTATCAGATTGGAGGCATTGGCGGCGAAGTTGTTGTGCGTGAGCACGGCGCCCTTGGAGGCGCCGGTGGTTCCCGAGGTATAAATGATGCCGGCGGGATCGTCGCCGTGCAGCGTCACGGCGGGGCGCGACGCGTCGAAGGATTCGGCTTCGCGCGTGAGATCGTCGGGCCGCCAGACGGGGATGCCGGTTGCGACCGCTTCGACGCTGACAACAGCGCTGGGCTCTGCGTCGGTGAGGATGTGCGCAATTTCCCGATCGCGATAGAGGATGTTGATGGGAACGAAGATTACACCGAGCTTTACGCAGGCAAGAAACAGATCGATCATTTCGACGCAGTTGGCCAAGTAGACACAGAGACGGTCGCCGGTAGCGAGGCCGCGGGCGGAGAGCAGGTTAGCAAGGCGGTTGCTGCGCGTATCGAGGTCGCCGAAGGTGAAGGTGCAGCCAGCGAACTCGAGGGCGGTGCGGTCGCGGCGGTGGATCAGGGAAAGGTCGAAGAGGTGGTTCAGGTGCATCTGTGGGCTACGTGAAACCATCCTGCCATGCAACGCAAGTCATTTGTTGCCGGGTATCCAGCGACCAGGCGTCGCTTCCGCTTCCCTGGCCGATCAGTAATAATATAGTCAACCCGAGAATGACGACGCTCATTCAAAAAGAAGCGATTCTGGAAGCCGCGAACCTGTTGCACAGCATGGGAGCTTCTCACGTCTATGTGTTCGGTTAGCTAGTCAAGGGCGAGCTCCGTCCGGAATCCGACATCGACATGGCAGTGTCCGGACTGCCCGCCAAGGTCTATTTTTCCGCGGTTAGCCTGACTTCCGACATCCTGGGACGGCCCGTTGACCTTTTGGACCTTGACGATGACACTCCACTGGTTCGGCACCTTATCGACAGCGGAGATTTTGTCCGTGTCGACTGATCTTGAGACCAAGATTCAGTTGGGCCTCGCCAAGTTTCTGCTCTTACTGCATATCAAAGTAACTCGAGGAACTCGGCGATCGACAGATTCGCCTCTCGAACAATAGCACGCACGAGCGGCTCTTTGATGGTGCGGCCCGCATGAATCGGCACAACAGTTCTAGTCTTTGTCGCGGGATGAAACAGAATCAGGTGGCTTCCTTTTGCCGGTCCTCAACGAATCCACCGCGCTTGAGCGCGCGAATCACTTTTCGCGCGGTCAGAGAAGGTAGCCTGGCCATACGTCAAAACTGCATGGAGGCGGGTACGGTGACTCTACCCTGAAACGACGGGGCCTCTTCAGGAATTGCTTCTCCGTGGGCCGCCAGGCTTTCAAGGTACAAGGAAATGGCTTCCTTGACGTTGCGCTCGGTTTCTTCCAGGGTTTCACCTTGAGTGTGGCAACCGATCAGAGCCGGAACGAATGCCACGTAGCCGCCTTCTGGAGCCTGCTCGTAGAAAACTGAGTAGGAAAAGGTCTTGGAAACCTTGTTCTTCATCCTCTTCATTGTAGGAGATCCGCTTCAGACCAGCGGGCCGCGAATCACATGATTCACAACAAATGCCGCGGCGTAAGCTAAGAAGGTCATGTAGGCGAACTGGATGGCGGGCCAGCGCCACCCGCCGGTTTCGCGGCGGACCACGGCGATGGTGGACATGCACTGCATGGCGAAGGCGAAGAAGACCAGCAGGGCCACTGCGCCGCCGGGGGTCAGCTCGTTTTGCAGCGCCTGCTGCAGGCCTTGCGATTGGGCGGTGCCCTCGATGCCGTGGATGGTCCCGAGCGTTCCGACGATAACTTCGCGGGCCGCCAGCGAAGAAATGAGTCCGATGCCGATTTTCCAATCGAACCCGAGAGGTTTGATCGCAGGCTCAATGGCGTGGCCGATCATGCCGGCGAAGCTGTGTTCGATTTGCGGAGGCTTTCCGTTGTGCGTGGGCAGGTGCGCGAGGATCCAGAGGACCACGGAGACGGTGAGGATCACGGTGCCGGCGCGGCGCAGGAAGATCTTGGAGCGGTCATACAGACGCAGTCCGAGACTGCGCAGCGTGGGCCAGCGATAGGGCGGCATCTCCAGCATGAAGGGAACGCGGTCCGTGCGCAAGATGGAAGATTTCAGCAGACGCGCGGTTCCGATGGCGGCGACGAAGCCGAGGACATACAGGCCGAGAAGTACGGCGGCCTGGGTGCCGAAGAAACGGCCGAGGACGGGCCGCTCCTTGATGAAGGCGGCGATCACCAGCGTGTAGATGGGGAGGCGGGCGGAGCAGGTCATGAACGGGGCGATCATGATGGTGGCGAGGCGGTCGCGCTTGTTTTCGATCGTGCGGGTCGCCATGATGGCGGGCACGTCGCAGGCGTAGGCCGAGAGCAGAGGGATGAAGGATTTTCCCTGGAGTCCGAAGCGGGCCATGGTGCGGTCGGCAATCAGCGCGGCGCGGGCGAGATAGCCGGAGTCTTCGAGGATGCCGATGAACAGAAACAGTAACAGGATCTGCGGTAGAAAGACGATGACGCTGCCGACGCCGCTCCAGACGCCTTCGATAAGCAGCGAGCGGAAGATGGAATCGGGCAGCATGGATCCGATCCACTGGCCGGAAGTCTGGATCCAGGCCTGCAGCGTATCCATAATAGGTCGGGCGCCGGTGAAGATGGTCTGGAAGACGCCCATCACCACCAGCGTGAAGATGAGAGGTCCGGCGAGCCGGTGGAGAAAGACCGCATCGAGGCGGCGGGTCCATAGCGGCGGCGCGGGCGCCATGTAGCCGGCGTTGCTGCCTACTTCGTGAGCCCATTTGCGGCAACGCGGGATGTCCTGGAGCACGGGAAGCTCCATGCGGGAGGGCGTCAGGGCTGTGGTTCCGGCGGCGGTACCTTCCATGAACTGGATCACTTTATCGACGCCATCACCTCTGGCGGCGCTGATGAGCGCAACGGGAGACCCGAGTTCTCCGGCGAGGGTGGCGACATCAACGCTGCCGCCGCGGCCAGCGAGGTCGTCGGCCATGTTCAGGATCACCAGCGTCGGGAGTTTCAGGCTGAGGATGGGAGCGGCCAGAACCAGATGACGGCCGAGGTTGGTGCTATCGAGGATTAAGAGGACGGAGTCGGGTTTCGGGACGCCACTCATTTTGCCCATGAGCACGTCGCGCGTGACCTGTTCGTCTTCCGATCGCGGATTCAGGCTGTAGACGCCAGGGAGATCCACCAGCACGACTTCCCGCTGGTTGTGCATGCGGGCGCGGCCGATGCGCTGTTCCACGGTGACGCCGGGGAAGTTAGCGACCTTCTGGCGGAGTCCGGTGAGGCGGTTGAAGAGCGTGGATTTGCCGGAATTCGGCGGGCCGATGATGGCGACAACGTGAGTGGACGAAGCGGGCCGGGCGGGAGCGGGCGCTACGGCAACCGCGCAGTTTCCGCAATCGTGGCAATCGCTCATGCAAGGTCCGGGAGCTTGGAGTGGGGGCCGTTGTGGCGGAGGATGAGGTGGGTCGCGGTTTCCTTCCGGAGCGCCACTTCGGAGCCATCTACGCGGAAGACGCGAGGGTCGCCGCCGGGTGCGCACTGGGCGCGCACGATGGCGGTGCCGGGGAGAAAGCCTAGCTCCATCAATCGGGTAGCCACATCGTCGGGGAGGTCAAGGCGGTCCAAGATGCCTTCTTCGCCGGGTCTGAGGTCGCCCACGCTGGTGGGGTGGGGAACACTCCTCCGGGCAGGCTTCTTGCCACTCAGTTGCAGCATAGCCTCAGTATGGAATGGCATAAAAGCAAAGTCAACGGCCCAAGGGCATAAACACGACCAAAACGGTCTTAGTTTCGCAAAACTTTTTTCACTTGAAGACTTGACTGCAAGACACTAAGATTATATACTGCAAGTGTAAGTAGATTACTTCGAATGGAGATTTCACAATGCCACTACTCAGATACAATGCCTTTCCCGAGACCGAAGAGTTTCCCGCTGGAGTACGCCTGTTCCAGGACACGCTGAATCGCCTTTTGAGCGACCAGCCGAATAGCCGGCCGTGGGCGCCGCCGGTGGATATCTTTGAGACCGAGAACGAGTTAGTGCTGAAGGCGGACCTTCCGGCCGTTAAGCTGGAGGATATCGACATCCAGCTGGAGAACGGAACGCTGACGCTGAAGGGTGAGCGGCGATTCGAGAAGGACGAGAACAATAAGGGGTTCCACCGGATCGAGCGGAGCTACGGGTCGTTCGTGCGGTACTTCACGCTGCCGGAGACGGTGGACGCCGAGCATGTGCAGGCGGCGTACGATAACGGCGTTTTGAGCGTGACGCTGCCGAAGAAGGAAGTTGCGAAGCCGCGCAGCATCAAGGTGCAAGTGAATAACAACTGAGTGAATCGGCGGGGGGGCTCCCTCATCCGCGCGGGGGGCTCCCTTCGGCTGCTATGCCCATGCACATGGCGCGAAAGCGATTCTGACCGCGCGCAGCGACCACGGCCGCTGGCGCCCGGAGGCTTGGTAAAAGCGTAAATTGAAGCGGCGTTACTCGAATAATATGGGTTACCAAACACGATTCACCGACAATGGGGCACGGCCCCCCGGCCAGTCGCCGTGCTACCCTAAACCTCAAGATCCATGAATACAGGCAGCAGCACCGTAAAGGTCGTCGTCATCTACCCGCGACCCACCGACGAAACCGAATTTGAGCGCGCCTATGAGGAAGACCATCTCCCCATGGTCGAAGAAAAGCTCAAGGGCATGACGCGCCTGGTTACCACCAAGGTGCTGGACTCCCCGCAGGGCAAAGTGGCTGCCTACCGCCTCGCCGAAGTCCACTTCTCCTCGATGGACGATCTCAACAAATGCCTCCAGTCCGATGGCGGCAAGGAAGTGGTGGACCACGCCGTCAAGATTTCTACGGGTGGGCCGCCGATTCTGCTGATATGTGAGGAGCGCGCGACCGTTTTTTGGTAGCCGCCTCGAGCATCGCCCGCCGGTTCTCCTGCTGGAGTTCTTCGTTGATAGCTACCGCCGCCTTGGCCCCCTCGGCCGCCGCGACAATCACGAACTGCACATCCCTCGACGCGTCGCCGGCCACAAATAACCCCGGCACGTTCGTGCGTTCCTTCTCCGTCGTGTCCACTGTCCCCTTGTCATTGAATACGCAGCCGAGACTTTCCGCCAGCTCGCAATGCTGTTCTTGACCGCTGCTGAAGAACAGCGCGGAGCGGGACAGCGTTTCGCCGCCCGCCAGCACTATCTTTTCCAGCTTGCCGTCCCGTCCTTCCAGCCGCGCGATCCGCTCCTCGCGCACCCCAATCCCGAATGCCTCCAGTTCCAGCTGCTGTTCCGAGTCGAGCCCCGCATCGCCGCCTGTCACCAGCACGATGTCGCATGTCCATGTGAGCATGGATAGCGCCAGCGCGTAGCCGTGCTGCCCGGTCCCGTAAACCGCCACCGGCTTATCGCGCCATTCCCAGCCGTCGCAATAGGGACAATGATGAATGCTCCGGCCGTAGAATTTTTGGATTCCCTCGATCTCCGGCAGCCGGTCCATGACGCCTGTCGCTAGCAGCAGCTTGCGTACCGACACCTTCTCGCCGCCCTCCAGCACCACATGAAAAGCGCTGCCCTCTTTGCCCGCCGAAGTAACGACGGTCTTCCGGTACTCCACGCCATACGGAACCAGTTCTTCTCGCGCGATGCGCAGCAGTTCCCCCGGCGGCAAACCGTCCCGCGTCAAATAGCCGTGCATTGCGTGCGAGCACTCGTTTCGGTAGCGCCCCGAATCGCAAACCAGCACACGCCGCCCGCAGCGCCCCAGCACCAGCGCCGCGCTCAAGCCCGCCGGTCCGCCTCCGACGATAATCGCGTCGTACATGGTCAGCTCACTCCTGATCGAACAGGTCCGGACGGCTGATATGTTCGCCCTTAAAGAACAGACTCTGAATCCCCTCGGTGCGCTTGATGTCTTCCAGCGGATTCCCGTCCACTAGCACCAGATTCGCGCTCAGCCCCACGCGAATCAAGCCCATTCGTCCTTCCGCCCGGAGCGCCCGCGCGGAATTGTACGTGGCCGCTTGCAGCGCCACTGCCGGAGGAATCCCAGCCTCCACCCAAAGCTGCAGCTCGCGGTGCAGCGCGGGACCATGCAGCAGCAGCGGGTTCCCCGAATCGGTGCCCGTCACCAGCAGCACGCCCGCTTTCCACGCTCGCAGCAGATTCTGTTTCCCCTGATCCAGGCGGATGGTCAATCCGGGCGACTCGCTTTTCTTGAAAAGCCTCTTCGTGGATTCGATCATGCTGGCCGGGCCCACCTGCAGCACCAGCGGCCGGCTGAGCGGCGAAAGATCGCCCGCCGCCAGATCCTGAAACGCTTCGGCCACCGCCAGCGTGGGGTCATAAGCGGTTCCCTGCGCCTTCATGCGCGCGAACAGTTCGTCGGAAATTGCGTCACGGAACGATCCATGCTCGATCCCGTCCGCCTGTACCGCCAGCGCATCGTTCACATCCTGCGCGTCGCCGGTATGCACCGCCAGCGGCAATTTGCGCGCATGGGCTTCATCCGCGGCCCCCCGGAGAATCCCTACATCCAGGCGATTGAACAGCATCCCCGCCTGGCCCGCTTCCAGAATCGCTTTGATGCAATCCACCCCGCGCCCGCTCAGCTCGTCCACTTGCTGGCGGGCCTGGTCCGCGCTGCCCGGAGTCCGCACCGTCTGGCGCTCTGCTTCTTCGCGATACTGTTGGGGCATACGTTTGAAATACTCGGTCCCGTGCCCTCCGGGCGCGGTGAACATCGGCCCGCATGCGAACAATTCGGCGCCCAGTCGCTGGCCGGAATTCACCAATGTGCGCACTTTCAATTCCGTATCTAGCGGATCGCCGACGCTGCGCACCGCCATCACGCCGCTGTACAAATATGCCGTCAGCTCGCGCGGCATGTTCTTCTCGGGATTGTAGTCCTTGGGCGAATCGCTGAACCCTCCCGGGGCGCTCAAATGCACGTGCATGTCGATGAACCCCGGCAGCAGCGTCTTGCCGGACGCTTCCATGTCCTCCGCGTGCAGATCCTTCGCATCCGGCGCGGGACCTTCGTACACCTGCGCGATCTTGCCGTTGCGGATCAGAACGCTTCCGCTCTCAATCACCTTTCCGTCGCCCACGAATATCCGCGGCCCGCGAATCAAGACGGTTCGGCTCCGGCGCTGGTCGCGATCCAGCAGCTTCGCCTTGGCGATGGTCGCCCGACTCTGCGATTGCCAGATGCCCAGCACCAGGAATGGCGCCAGCACCGCCAGCAGCCATACCTTCGCGCTGCCCGATATCTTCTCGCCCTTCTCCCAGCGGAAAAGCTTGGTGCCGATCAGCGTCCCCAGCACCACTGTCCCCAGCAATGCCAGCGCCGATGACCAGTTTTCGGCAATCGTCTCGTTGTGCCCCAGAATCCCTTGCATGCCGGTCATGAGATGCGTCGATGGCAGGCCTTGCGAAATCGCTTGCACCCAGTTCGGCAGAAACTCGATCGGGATGGTCGCCCCGCTCAGGAACAGCATTGGAAAATACAGGATCTGGATAACGATCTGGCTCTCCTGCATCGAATTGACCACCGACGCGATGATCAGTCCCAGCGCGCGAAACGCCAGCACGCCCAGTGACAGGAAGAGCAGCAGCGAAAACCAGCGCTCCGGAAACGGCATGCCGTAGCGATAATGCGAGAGCAGCACCATCATCAACGCCGACGGCAGAAAATTGAAGAGTCCCGTGATCAGGGAAGCAACCAGGATGGGGGCGGCCGACGTGGGCGCCACCTTGAACCGCCGCAGGATGTTCGCCTCGCGATCCATTACGGCGCGGATCCCGGCGCCGAAAAATCCGGTGCCCAGTACGCCGATGGTTAGCACCATGGTCAGCACCTTGATGATGGCTCCGCCCTGCTCGGCATGGAACAACTGAGCAAAGATGAAAAAGAAGACCAGCGGGAAAAGATAGTTGAAGAAGATGACCGTCCGGTCGCGAAACGTCAGCTTCAGCGTGATTTCGGTCTGGGCGAGGTAGCTATTCATTCACGCAATCGCTTTCCCGTAAGCTCGATGAAGACGTCTTCGAGTGTGGGCCGCTTCAGGTGAATGTCCGCCAGCTCAATCCCCTGCTGATCTATCCACTTCACCAGCTCCACAATGTCGCGCGCCGGATGCGCCGAGTACACCGTGAGCGCCAGGCGATCCTCCGACAGTTTGTATTTTCCTTCCGAAAGGAACGCCGGCAGTTCCGGCAGCGGCTGAACGCATTGGATATCGATGAAGCTCTGGTCCAGCGTCCGGGACTGGATTTCTCGGGGGGTGCCGATGGCGATAATGCGCCCTTCATCAATAATGGCCACCCGGTCGCACAGTTTCTCCGCCTCTTCGATGTAATGGGTGGTTAACAGAATACTGCGCCTGGCATCGCGCAATTCCTCAATCAGGCGATGGATCTCCAGCCGCACCTGCGGGTCCAGCCCGGTGGTCGGCTCATCCAGAAACAGCAGTTGCGGATCGTTTACCAGGGCCAGTGCGAGCGCTACCCGCTGCTTCTGCCCGCCCGAAAGCCGCGAATAATATTCGTTCCGCTTTTCCTTAAGCTGCAGGCGCTCCAACAGCTTCTCGCGATCCACGCCGCGCGTATAGAAGGAAGCGAACAGCGTCAGCGCTTCGTGCACCTTGATCTTTTCCGGCAGATTCGTGGCCTGCAGGCAGACGCCGATGCGGTCCTTCAATTGCCGCACTTGCACTCCCGGATCGTACCCCAGCACCGAGACTACACCCGCCGTTCGCGGCCGCAGTCCCTCCAGGATTTCTACCGTGGTCGTCTTTCCCGCGCCATTCGGCCCCAGCAGTCCAAACACTTCGCCGGCCTGCACTTCAAAGTCGATCCCGCGCACGGCTTCCACCGCGCCGTACTTTTTGTGAAGTCCGCTGACCGAGATGACGGTACCGTTCTGGCTCAAGCTGTGAGCACCGGACTTTCCACCAGAACTCGAATAGCCGCGCGGCAGAAGGCCGGCAGATCCTCCGGCTTGCGTGACGTCACCAAATTGTGATCCACCACCACTTCCGAATCTTCATACAGCGCGCCCGCGTTTATCACGTCGTCCTTGATGGCGAAGAAGCAGGTAGCGTGCCGCCCCTTCAATATCCCCGCCGAGCACAGCACCCAGGGCCCGTGGCAGATGGAAGCCACCAGCTTTCCCTGCTCATCCAGTTCGTGAACCAGCTGATTGGCGCGCGCATGCCGCCGGATATGATCTGGCGCGTAGCCGCCCGGCACAACCACGCCGTCAAACTCATCCGCGGTTACGCCGTCATAGGATTTCTCGGCCACCGCCGGATAGCCCAGCTTGCTGCCATACGTCTTGCCCGCTTCCGCTCCCACCAGCACGCACTCGGCTCCCGCTTCCATCAGCCGAAAATACGGGTACCAGACTTCCATCTCCTGATACAGCGTATCCACCAGCACGGCGATCCGTTTCCCCTCAAGTTCCATGGCGATTCCTATTGTAGCTTTCGCCCGTACTGATTGGCCCCGGCCAATTTCGAGAAGTATTCGAATACCATTCCGGTCACCTTCCCCACCGGATTCGCATTCTCATCCAGCCAGGTCGACATCACATTCACAATAAACGGGCGCTTCGGCAGATACACCAGTCCCACCTCGCAGCGCACGCCATCCAGATCGCCGGGCTTCGAGGCCACTTCAATACCCGGCGGGATCACCGGCCGCATCCACTGGTTCACCTTCTTCATGATCCCGAGCATTTCGCGGCAAGATTCGGGATCGGCGGCGGTCCCGCGATAGAGCCGCTCCACTATGCGCGCGAGTTCCAGCGGCGTCGATACGTTCTCATCGCCTCGAGCCGCCGCTGCAACGTCCATCATCTTGCGCCGCAGATGCGTCGACTTCATCCCAAACTCCGCCAGCAGCGCATTCACGCGCGCCATGCCCACAATGTCAATGCAGCGGTTGGTCGCCGAGTTGTCGCTGTAGATGATCATGTGCTCCACGAGTTCGCGGATGGGCAGCGTCACCGCGCCGCGATTCAGCTTTTCCTGTAACGGCCCTTCGCTCCCGCCCACGTTGTCCTTCACGCCCAGCGTCACTTGATCGGTCCAAGCGAATTTTCCAGCCCGCGCATCGCGAAACATCTGAATCAATATCGGAATCTTGATCGAGCTAGCCGTCGGAAACTGCGCGTCGCCGTTATGGGCAAACACGCGCCCCGAGTTGAGATCGATGGCGGCCACCCCCATTACCCCGTTGAGCGTCTGGTCCACGGCGCGAATTTTCTGGTCCAGCTTCTGTTCCCAAAGCTGCTCCACGGCAGTCTGCGCCCCCGCCGTCCCGCAAATCACCAGCACGCAACAAAGTTTCTTCAGCACACCCCAAATTCTAAAGCACGCAGCTCTGGTGGGGCAGGTTAGTAACCTGCGGGACGATGTCCCATCGGCCCTCCCCAAGTTCCACACTTTCCCCGCCTCCACCGTCAAACTACATTAGACTTACACACAGGAGCCAATATGCGTTCCTTCATCGTTATCCTCACAGCACTCGCCGTGGCCCCCCACCCCACCGGCGCCGTCTCCCCCCGCCAGCCCGTCCTGGTAGAGCTGTTTACCTCCGAAGGCTGCTCCAGCTGTCCCCCTGCTGACGCCTTGCTCGAATCACTCGACCATGCCCAGCCCGTCAGCGGCGCCGAGACCGTCGTCCTCAGCGAGCACGTCGACTACTGGAACAGTCTCGGCTGGTCCGATCCCTATTCCTCGATCCTCTATAGCAATCGCCAAATGGCGTATGCCCTGCGCTTCGGAATCGAGAGCGTCTACACGCCGCAAATGGTGGTTGACGGCCGCCTCCAGTTTTCCGGCGCGGACCGCCGCGGCGTGACATCCGGCATCGCTCAGTCCGCCCAGCGCGAGAAGATCCCCGTGCGAATCGTTTCCATCGTCAATCACGCCCCTGATACGCTGCTGGTGCGCATCCAAACAGACCCCGCTCCCGACGCCGAGCTGCTGCTCGCGCTCGCCGACGATTACGACACTTCGCATGTCCAGCGCGGCGAGAATAGCGGACGCACGCTTCGTCACGTCTCCGTGGTCCGCGAGCTCACCCGCGTCGCGACTCTGCGCAAAGACCGTCCCTTCGACAGCGAGTTGAAAGTGCACATCCAGAAAAACTGGCATATCGATGGAATGCGTTTGATCGCCATCGTGCAAACTCGCGATGCCGGCCCGGTGCTGGGCGCCGCTATGCGCCGCCTGGGATCGAACTTCTAATCAGCGAAAGGCCAGCGTCACCGCGTTTGCGGGCTTTCCGTCCGCTTTCAGCAGCACCGTAACTTCGCCCACGCCCATCAGCGCGCGCGGTAGTTCGGCGTTCACCTGATCGAGTCCCGAAAACACGGGTTGCGCCCCGGCGAACTGCACCGGCACATCCACGGCTCCAATCTTCAAGGTCGCGGCCGACGCGCGCCGAAAACCGGTTCCATACAGCAGCAGAAATAGACGATCGGTACTCGCTCCGAAGTCAATCGGCGCAGCTACAAAGCGGTTCTGCGCCGGATCGAAGCTGGCAACCGCCTCGTATGACTGCGTACCGTCCGACTTTACACGCACCACTTGCGCCGCCGCGATTCCGCGCCCGTCGGCGTTTGATGAAAACAGGGCCGGGGCCACGGAGGCGATGGAGAACGTCCCGGTCCCGGTGACATTTCCCTGCACTCTCACCGTCACGTCCAGCCGGCCGGCGGAGGTTTGCGGAGGGATCAGATAATTGATCTGCCCCGGCGAAACAAACACCAGCGGCGCCGGCCGCGACACGCCGGTGGAATCCATCACGTCCACCTCGGCGTTCGCCAGCGAAGTCGGCAGCGGCAGCATTGACGCTGCCTCGGTCCCCGGAGCAAGCCCGGATCCATACCCCGTCACCAGCGAATCGGGCGCGAACGCAAACCCGCCGGAGCTGGCCGCCGATACGGTAGTGAATGAGCGCGGCGGCAGATGCCCTTCCAGCACCGCGAGCTGCGGCCGGTCCACGGTGAAATTGTTCAGCGGCTGTACGGAGAGCATATAATCGTTCCACCATTCGCCTGCCGCCCAATACGTCCCGTCCAGCCCCACCGTATCCAGCGCCGCCAGAAATCCATCCAGCACCGCCAGCCAGCGCGCGTCGGTATTGGGAACCCCATACTCGCCCAGATATCCGCGCACATGATTGGTCTGGCACCAATCCGTGAACTTTTTAAGCCGCTGCTGTCCTCGGGCCGGAAGCGTGGAATCTAGCGCCAACTCTTGATCGTAGGTCCGCGCGTAACTCCCGCTATAATCTCTGTCGAAGTATGTGTGCGCTTCGTATACGAAGTTGTTCGCGGGATCCACAATCCAGCTCACCGGCCCGTTCACCACCGGCCAGAGGTCGGCATTCGCGTAATCGTTCCCCGGCACAGTGATCAGCTTGGTGTCGCCAGTGTTACGGATCGCATTCAGCGCGATCTGCGAGATCTGCCGCCAGTCCGCGGTTCCCATATCGTGGGGCTCATTCATCAACCCGTACGCATACACCGCCGGCTCATTGTGGAATTCATTCGACAAGCGCGTCCACACGTCCGCCAGGTCGGCTGAGGACACGCGTACCACGCCGCCATACACGTTGTCGATGACGTACATATTCAACTGGCCGCCCTCGTTAAACTGGTAGCGCGCGAAGTTGTGCAGATCCAGCACCACCCGATTCCCATGCGCCTTGGCCCATGCGACGTTCTGCTTCAGCAACCCCAGATAGGCCGGATCCAGCGGCCCTCTAAGCGCCGGCTGCACACGCTCCCAGAAAAACGGAATACGCATCAGCCTCAGGCTGCGCGCGGCGAAGTAGGCGAAGCTGGTCTCGCTGTTGAACGTGTAGTCCGTGTTAAACACGCCCGGAATATGGATCTCGCCGAACTCGGCGCCCGCCAGATTCACACCCCGGAGATATTGACCGCTCGCCATACTTCCGAACCAGCCACAGCATAGCAGCACCGTCAAGTTGGCGGCTTTAAGCATGTTCCCCAGCAATTTAGCACAAGCCCAATACTGACCCGCGACCAAAGGAAGCGGTCGGCTGGCAGGCGAAACCGCCTGCCCCACATTCGCATCAGGCTTTCTCGATTTGCTTCAAAATCAGCGAATCAATGGTCCGATCCGGCAGCTTGTTCAGCAGCATCCGCAGCTTCGCGTCCCGCCCCACCACATAGCGGGTCTTGGGCTTCGCCGCCGTCAATGCATGCTCTACCGCCTTTACCACCGCTTCTACCGGTGAGCCCGTTCGCGCCGCCACCTGCACTACTTTGAGCATCTTCTCCACCAGCGTCCGATAAAGCTCGAACAACTCGGGCTTTGCCTGTCGCTGGAGCTCATCCGCATCACCCAGGGACTTGTCCCAGATCGGCGTCTTTATCGCGCCTGGTTCCACAAGCGAAACCGAAATACCCCAGCGCTTCACTTCCATCCGCAGCGAGTCCGTGAGGCCCTCCAGCGCGTGCTTCGATGCGCAGTAGGGCCCCGCCAGCGGCAGCGCGCTGCGGCCCGCCACTGATCCCATGTTAACGATGCGCCCGCGTCCCGCCCGCAATTGCGGCAGGAACGCTTGCGTCACCGCCACCGGACCCATCACGTTTACCTCCATCTGGCGCCGCCACAGATCCATCGGGACCAGTTCCAGGGGGCCCGCGATCGCCACTCCCGCATTGTTCACCAAGCCGGCCAACGGCACGCCGCCCAGCGCCGCTACGGCACCCGCAATCGACTCCGCGCTGGTCACGTCCAGCGATACCGGCGTCAGCCGTGCCGACGATTTCCCGCGCAGCGAGTCGCCATCCGCCACCTTCCGCACGCCCGCGAAAACCCGATAGCCCAGCGCGTCCAGCCGCAGCGCACAGCCTTCGCCAATGCCAGACGAAGCGCCCGTGATCAGCACATTGTCCATGCGGTTATGATATTCGTATGTCGTCAGCTACTCAAGGTCAAGCGCCTTCTCCACTCGTCATTTTCGATGCTTTGAACGCCTACCAGCGCACTGCCGCACTCCGCACAGGCATCGATTTGAACCTTTTCACCGTCATCGGCGAAGGCAGTCGTGACGTTCCCGCCATCGCCCACCGAGTGGGCGCTTCGGAGAAGGGCACGCGAGTCCTCTGCGATTATCTGGCCATCATCGGCTTATTGAAAAAGGAGGGCGGAGCTTACTCGCTCACTCCCGACAGCGCCGTGTTTCTGGACCGCCGTTCACCCGCATGCATCGCCGACGCCGCGCAATTCCTGGGCTCTATCCGGCCCATGTTTGAGAGCTTCACCGAAGCGGTGTGCAAGGGCGGTACCACGCTCGAAGGCAAAGGTTCGGTGGAGGACAACAATCCGCTTTGGATCGAGTTCGCGCGCTCCATGGCGCCGTTGATGGCCCCATCGGCCGAGATGATCGCCCAACAGCTTGAAGCTTCGCAAGCCGGGGCATGGAAAGTCCTCGACATCGCCGCCGGTCACGGACTCTTCGGCATCGCCCTGGCCCGTCACAATTCACAAGCCAACATCGTCGCCGTGGATTGGGAGGCCGTCCTGGATGTGGCCCGTGAAAACGCGCGCAAAGCCGGCGTGGACGGCCGCTTCTCCACCAAGCCCGGCAGCGCGTTCGATGTCGACTTCGGAACTGGATACAACATCGTGCTGCTCACCAATTTCTTGCACCACTTCGATCCGCCCACCTGCGAGGGCCTGCTCCGGAAGATCCACGCCTCGCTGGCCGATGGCGGCCGCGTGGTAACGCTCGAATTTGTCCCCAACGACGACCGTATCTCGCCGCCGTCCGACGCTATGTTCTCCATGATGATGCTGGGCACCACGCCTTCCGGCGATGCCTACACCTTCGCCGAGTTCGACCGCATGTTCCGCAACGCGGGCTTCTCCCGCAGTGAGCTTCGCGAGCTCAAGCCGCTGCCGCAGCGCATCGTCGTATCCTACAAGTAGCTTGATCAACAAACTCGTTCTGGAAAACCTGAAGCACAGGCCCATCCGGACCCTTCTCAGCACCATCGCCATCGGAATTCAAGTCACCATGGTGCTGACTCTGGTTGGACTGAGCGAAGGATTGCTCCAGGATCAAGCCAATCGCACCCGGGGAATCGGAGCGGATGTGATGGTGCGCGCCCCCGGCTCGTCCATACTCTCCTTCAGCACCGCGATGCCGGCCGGAATTCTCACCTTTGTGCGCAAGCAGCCGCATGTCACCCTCGCCACCGGCGTGCTGATCCAGCCGGCCGGAGGCCTCAACTCGGTGACAGGTCTGAACCTGGACGAATTCACGCGTCTTAGCGGTGGATTCCGTTTCGTCTCGGGCGGACCGTTTAAGCAGCCCAACGATGTGATCGTCGATGATTTCTATGCCGCCCAGCACAAAACGCACACCGGCGACAGCATCACCATCCTAAACCGTCCCTGGCATGTATGCGGAATTGTCGAGGCCGGGATGCTAGCTCGCGTCATCGTGCGCCTCGACGTGCTGCAAGACCTCACCTCCACCAATGACAAGCTGACCAGCGTCTACGTCAAGCTCGACGACGCGAACAAAATTGACGCCGTGGTCGCGGACTTAAAGACTAAGCTGCGCGACTATCCGATCTATTCGATCCCAGAGTACACATCGCTCTTCTCCGTGAAAAACGTTCCCATGCTGAAAGAGTTCATCGGCGTGATCATCGGCCTCGGCGTGCTGGTCGGATTCCTGGTCGTATTTCTCTCCATGTATACCGCCGTGCTGGAACGCACGCGCGAGATCGGCGTCTTGAAGGCCCTCGGCGCGAGCCCGGGCTATATCTTGAGCATCCTCTTGCGCGAAACAACCATATTGGCCCTGGCCGGTTCGGTGCTCGGCATCCTGCTCGCGTACGTCACACGCTGGGCCATCAAGAGCGCAGTGCCCGGATCGCTCATCCAGGCCATCGTGCCTTCATGGTGGCCCATCGCCACCGGAATCGCGCTCTTCGGCGCGCTGGTAGGCGCCATTTATCCCGGCATCAAAGCCGCGCGCCAGGATGCCATCGAGGCTCTGTCCTATGACTGAGCCGCTCATCTCCACGCGGGACTTGCGCAAGACCTATCGCGTGGGCGAAGTGGATGTGCACGCCCTCCGCGGCGCCAACCTGGACGTGCCTCGCGGCGAATTTCTGGCGGTCATCGGACCTTCCGGATCGGGCAAGTCCACGCTCTTCCACATCCTGGGCGGCCTGACACCACCCACGTCTGGAACCATTCACATCGATGGCCAGGATCTCCGCCGCATATCCGAAGCCGAGCGCACGCTGCTGCGCCGCACCCGGGTTGGCTTCGTCTTTCAGAAGTACAATCTGCTCCCGACGCTCACCGCGCGCGACAACATCGAAATCGCCCGCCATATCGCGCACAAGAACGGGGCGGCCGACCCGCAATTCGAGGAGATCCTGCGCCTGCTAGGCATCGCTGGCCGCATGCATCACAAGCCGCGCGCCTTGAGCGGCGGCGAGCAGCAGCGCGTCGCCATCGCCCGGGCCATCGTCAATCACCCCGCCATCCTCTTGGCCGACGAACCCACAGGCAACCTGGACACCGAAAACTCCACGGCTGTGCTGTCTCTCTTGCGTGACTTGAATGATCGCCTCGGCCAGACCATCCTGATGATCACCCACAACCCCGAAGCCGCCGCCTACGCCCACCGCACCGTCCAAATGCGCGACGGCCGCATTGTGTGAGACTGCCAGCCTGACCGACTAGAGCCAGTCTTGCTAAGTACGATTTCTTCTCAGCCGTTGTGGGGCAGGTTAGTTACCTGCGGGCCGATTAGTAATCGGCCTTGTACGGGTTTCCCGACAAGCTCGCGCGCTTGGTTGCAGCTCCGCTGCTCTACGGCAATGCGCGTTATGCATCCGAGTGACGTGAATGGACTCAGTGCGGATAGTCCCAGTCTCCAATGACAGCCTTCATCGCTTTGTCGTGGGAGCAGGTTTGCGAATTGTGGTCGAAGGTCGCGTGCGAACGGTCACGCGGCGATAGTATCGCCATGAGGCATCCTCATGCAAAGCTACCGTTGCTCCTTCGAGGTCAATGTAGAATTGCTGATCGTCTCGTAACACGACGCTGAGACCGTCAGAGAACGACCATAAAGAGAACCCCTTTGGGTCGATCACGCTGTTACCGCTGTGATCGATGTAGAAAGAGTTCCCGGTACGCCCACGCACCAGTGCCACGCCGTCGGCGAATTCCCTGGCCATCGTGAATCGCGCCGGGATCACAGGCTGACCGGCGTGATTGACATATCCGAGTCCGTCGTTTCCGAACACAGAAGCAACTCCTTCAGAGAAACTACCGGGTTCGCCTCGCAAGACTGCTGGAATCGCCCAATTGCCTTGGCGATCCACGAATCCCCACTCATTGTACTGTCCAAGACCCCCATAAGTGCCGAGTTCCACAGCCGCCAATCCTTCGTGAAACGGCTTTGTCTGGACAAACTGCGGATGAATAGCGAGTGCTCCTGCTGTGTTGATGAACCCCCATCGATTATCGATATCCGGTTTTCTGAACCTCACTGCCGCCATTCCTTCCGAGAAGTCTAATGCATCATAAAACTGAGCCGGGATGGTAACTTCTCCGCCGGCATTCAGGTATCCGAGGCGACGCGTGACAGTCCCACAAGCTCTGGTGTTACTGAACACCGGATCGTCATGCAGCTTTATTGCGTACAAAGGAGCGTTCGCCTTGGTGAAGGTCCTTCGCCAGTCATCTTGGGCACAGATGATTGAATCCCATTCTTCGAAGCGCGCCAATCCCTCGTGGAACTCGCCGGCTCCCTGGAATTGTGGCGTGATGACTAGCAGGCCGTGTTTGTCAACGTAGCCCCACTTCCTGCCGACTTGAACGGGAGCAAGCTCTCCCGTGAAATCGCCTGCATCATCAAACTGGGGAGGAATCACGATGTGTCCCTGCTCGTTGATATATCCCCATTTGCCGTCAATCAGGACCTTTGCCAGCCCACCCATGAAGTCGCCCTCCCAGTCGAACTGAGGAGCAATAATCGTCGCGCCTGTGCGGTCCATGTAGCCCCACTTTCCCTTGCGGGCGATGCGGAATAGTGAACCGGCTCCGCTCCTCTTGATGGGGTTGGGGATCATGATCACGCCCGCCTTGGAATCGAGCGCATAGCCGTCGGTCGAAGTTAGGGCCAAGCAGAGCGATTACTGGCAGGCGGTATCGCCATGATCCGGAACAACGTGTCACGTCATAATTCTAGGTCACAGTACGCCTGCGTCAACCGCCTGACGTCCTCGTCAACGCCGCACCCCTCCTCAGTAGCCCGCGACCTTCGTTGATCGCCAATCCCAAGATGAAGCACTGGACACCAAACCCAGCGACGAGCAGAACCTCGAAGACCGCAGGAGCCGCCGCCGGGGGCGCGATGCCGCGCAAGTCAAAGAACAACGGCAGGACCGTCTCTGCAAGGTGCCATCCGAGCGGATCGTATGTCATGAGCAATGCAGGTAGTCCAGTCGGGCCAACCAGACGATAAACGATCACGGTGGCGCCTTTGGCCGCGAACCCTCCGGCCATCATGATCAAGGGCATCCGAAAGCGGTTCATTGCACCCCTCCGCCCCCCCCAATTAGACACCACCACACTCACCCGAGTTCCACGGAACAATAGCCTCACTCCGGTGTCTATACCGGCATGTTCGAACAATCGCTTCTCATCCATCACCCCACTAATAAAAGCTGGAGCGTACTCGTCTCGCTCACCGGCGAAATTATGCTCATCGGGCTCGCGCTGCTGATCCCGTTGTTCTTCACCCAGCAACTACCGCAATTCCATCTCGCGGATCTCAACATCCGCCCGCCTGCTCCCGCGCCGCCCGAACCCGTCGAAGTCGCTCGCTCGTCCGCCCCTGCATCGAGCACCACTATGGTTCAGGCGCGTATCTTCGTTCCACCCAATCCGAAAACCGCCGGCCAGCACGCCGTCTCCACCATCGACGATGGAACCTCTCCGCTGCCGCCCCCCGCGCTCGTTACCGGCGGGAATACCATGTCTCCATTCCTGACCGGCTCTGGACCCCGCATCTCAGCCCAGGCGCCACCCGAACCCACAACGCCAACCGCGCCCTCCGGCCCGATTCGGGTCACCAGCACCATCCAAATGGCCAAGCTAGTGAAACAGGTGTTGCCGGTCTATCCGGAGATCGCCAAGACAGCCCACGTCTCCGGCACTGTTCAGCTCCTCGGCACCATCTCCCGGGACGGAACCATTCGCAACCTGCAAGTGATCAGTGGCAACCCATTACTGGTGCGCGCCGCAATCGATGCCGTTCAGCAATGGATCTACAAACCGACCGTACTCAATGGCGACGCAGTCGAAGTAATCGCTCCCATCGAAGTAAGGTTCATCCTGAATCGCTGACTTTGCGACGCCGGTCAATAAACTTGATACCCAGATACAGCACCACAAACAGTCCCGCCGCGACGGCGCAAAGCTGCCAAACGTGATGCTTCAGGTAAGGCAGCGTCTCCTTGCCGAGTTGCAGTCCCAGCCAGGCCAGGAAAAAATACCTGGGGATGCGTGCGGCAATCACCACTATCATGAATCGCCACGGCCTCACGCCCATCGCACCGGCGGAGAGAACGAAGATCTTCATCGGCATCGGAATGGGGATCAGCGCGGGCACGAAGGCCGTGAGCAGTCCGTATTCCAGAAACCAGTTACGCAGGCGCGTGCCGCGCGGCGTCGACGTGTAACGCGAGAGATAGGTTTCTCCCCCCTTGCGCGCCAGCAGGAACAGAAACACGCTGCCGATCGTCGATCCAGCGATTGCGGCAGCGGCGGAAATGTATGCGGCCGCCGGGATCGTCACTGCCACCCACACCAGCAGCGCATCCACGCCACCCACCAGCGGCACCCCCGCGCCATCGAGTATCGCCAGCAGAAATACGCCCAGCGGACCCAGCGCCCGCAGCCATTCGACTAAGCCCTTCACTTGAGCATGTCCAGCAGTTCCCGCTCTCCGATCACCGCGATGCCCAGCTCCCGCGCCTTGTCCAGCTTGGAGCCCGCCTCTTCGCCGGCCACCACATAGCTGGTCTTCTTACTCACGGATCCCGTCACCTTGCCGCCCGCGGCCTCGATCCTTTCCTTGGCCTCATCGCGCGTCAGCTTCGGCAGCGTGCCCGTCAGCACGAAGTTCTTGCCTTCCAGAGGACCTCCGCGCTGGCGGACGATCGCCTGCTCGAACTGCAATCCCGCCTTGCGCAGCCGCTCCACAAGTTCCTTATTGTGGGGCTCATCGAAGAACTGGCGGATGCTGTGGCCCACTTTCGGACCCACCTCCTCGGCCTGCTGCAGTGTCTCCAGATCGGCGCCCGCAATCGCGTCCATGCCGCCGAATGTCTCCGCCAGGATCTGCGCAGTGCGCTCGCCCACGAATGGAATCCCCAGCCCATTCAGCACGCGCGACAACGGCCTCTTTCGCGAAGTGCCGATGTTCTGCAGGATCTTCTCGGCCGACTTCTTGCCCATTCGCTCCAGCTCCAGCAGCTGCTCCACCGTCAGATCGTAAATATCGGCCACGCTCTTCACCAGCTCGCGCGTTACCAGTTGATCCACCAGCACATCGCCCATTCCGTCGATATCCATCACCCCGCGTGCCGCGAAGTGACGGACGGATTCCTTCAGCCGCGCCGGACAGTTCGTGTTGATGCACCTGCTGGCCGCCTCACCCGGCTCGCGCACAATATCGCCACCGCACACTGGGCAGCGTTTCGGCATTCGGAACGGCTTGCGATCCTTCCCTTGCGCCACAACTCGAACGACCTTGGGAATCACGTCGCCGCTGCGTTCTACCAGCACCGTATCGCCCATCTGGACGCCCAGCCGCTCAATCTCATCTTCGTTGTGCAGCGTGGCGCGCGACACCGTCACTCCGCTGATCCCGACGGGCTTCAAATGCGCCACCGGCGTCAGGGCGCCGGTGCGGCCTACATAGGCTTCGATACTTTCCACCACCGTAGTTTCTTGCTGCGCTGGAAACTTGAACGCGATGGCCCAGCGTGGAGCCTTGGCCGTCCACCCCAGCGCCTTCTGCTGCGCAATGGAATCCACTTTCACCACTACTCCGTCGATCTCATACGGAAGGCTCTCGCGTCCGGCCTGCCATTTTTCGTAGAACGCGATTACCTCGTCCAAGCCCGCGCATTTCGCCCGGTGCGAATTCACCTTGAAGCCCATCGCAGCCAGCGCTTCCAGCGACTCCCAGTGACTGTCGCAATGCGTCGTCCCATTCACCAGCAGGAAGTACGTCAGATACTCGAGCTGCCGCGAGGCCGTGATTGACGGCTCCAGCACGCGCAGCGATCCGGCTGCGGCGTTGCGCGGATTGGCGAAGCGCGGCAGCTCTTGCGCATCGCGCTCGGCATTCAAGCGCTCGAACGCGCGCCGCGTGAAGATGATTTCGCCGCGCACCTCGAAGGCCGGCAGCTTTGTCTTCACTCGCAGCGGCAGCGACCGGATGGTGCGGGCATTCTCGGTGACATCTTCTCCCACGCTGCCATCGCCACGTGTGATGGCCTGCGCGAACGCGCCGTCGCGATAGTGCGCCGCCATCGACAGCCCGTCCAGCTTCAGCTCGGCTACGTATTCATAAGGCGCGCCGCCCAGCAGATCTCCCACACGCCGGTCAAACTCGCTCATTTCGTCCGCGTTCAGGGCGTTGTCCAGGCTTAGCATGGGCGAGCTGTGAGCCACTTTTACGAAGCCCTCGCGCGGTTTGCCTCCCACGCGCTGCGTCGGTGAATCCGGCGTCGCCAGTTCCGGATGATCGGCTTCCAGCGCCTGCAGCCGCCGCATCAGGGCGTCGTATTCCGCGTCCGTAATCTCCGGCTGATCCAGCACGTAGTACAAATGCTCGTGATGGCGCAGGGTGCTGCGCAATTCCTCGGCTTCCACGGCGGCATTTCTTCGCATCGGCGTTTACTATAATCAGGGTACTATCGAGACCCCGCGCAAAATCACTCTTATATACAATCCATATGCGGGCGCGCTCCGGCGAGGTCCGAAGAATATTGTCGAGCGAGTGATGCGCGCGCTTCACCGCGAAGGCGATGCCTGTGAAGCCATCCCGACCTCTGGACCAAGCACCGCCGCCGGAATCGCCGCGCAGGCCATTGAGCGCGGCGCGGACCTGATTCTGGTGGCGGGCGGCGATGGCACCATCAATGAGACCGTCAATGGCATGCTGCATTCCAAGATTCCGCTGGGGATTCTGCCCGGCGGCACCGCCAATGTGCTGGCCACCGAACTGGGCATCGCACGAGGCTTGGAGCGAGCCGCCGGGGAGTTTCGCGAATGGGTGCCGGAGCGTGTTTCGCTCGGGCTGTTCCGCTCAGGTACCGCCGCCGCGCCGCGCTATTTTCTGCTGATGGCCGGCGTCGGCCTGGACGCCCACATCGTCTATAACTTGAACCCGTCTCTAAAAGCCGTGGCCGGCAAAGTAGCTTACTGGGTGGGTGGATTCTCGCAGCTTGGCCGCCGGTTTCCAGAATTCGATGTCATGGTGGAGGGCCGCACCGCGCGGGTGAGCTTCGCGCTGATCAGCCGGGTGCGGAATTACGGCGGCGACCTGACCATCGCGCCCACCATCTCTCTGCTGGATCCCGAGTTCGAGCTGGTCCTGTTTGAAGGCGCCAACTCCTTTCGCTATCTCAAGTACATTTTCGGCGTTATCACGCGCCGTCTGGAAGGCATGCGCGGCATCACCATTGTGCGGACGCGCGAGGTATCGCTGCGCTGCCCCGAGGATTCGCGCATCTACATCCAGCTGGATGGCGAATACGCCGGACGCCTTCCCGCCGACATCGCCATGGTTCCCGACGCCCTCACTTTACTGGTGCCCCCCACCTTTCGCGACCGCGATCGAGCTCCAGCTCAGCAGCCCGCATGGACAATCTCACCCACACGCTGATTGGGTACACGCTGAGCCGGGCCGGCCTGAACCGCTGGTCGCCGCGTCCCGACCTTACCCTGATGCTGGCGGCCAACATCCCCGATCTCGACATGCTGACCTGGTTCGGCGGCCCTCTGACGCTGCTGGATTCGCATCGCGGCTATACACACTGCATCGCGATGCTGCCGGTGATGGCGGCGCTGGCCACGCTTATAGTCTGCGCCGTCAGCCGCAGCGCCCGCGGATGGAAAGCGCTGTATGCGCTGTCCCTGATCGGGGTAGCCAGTCATCTCCTGCTGGATTGGACCAACACGTACGGTATCCGGCTGCTGCTTCCGTTTTCATCCGAATGGCTGCATCTCGATCTGACCCATCTGTTCGATGTTTGGATCTGGGTGGCGATGTTGATCGCGCTCTTGGGGGGAGTGCTCGGAAGATTGGTAAGCGGAGAGATCGGCGGAAGGCCGGAGTCGGGCCGCGCGCTGGCGATTGTCGCGCTGGCATTTGTCCTGGCATATGATTCGGCGCGAGTGGTGTTGCACCGGCGCGCTATTGAGGTTCTGGAATCGAGAATCTATGAGGGGGCGGCCCCCCGCCGCACTGCCGCATTTCCGGGACCCATTAATCCATTCGCGTGGACCGCCTGGGTACAAACCTCGGGTTACGCGAAACGCTATGCGCTGAATCTGAATTCGGATTTTGATCCGGCCTCGGGCAAGACCTTTTACGATCCTGAACCAAGCCCCGCGCTGAATGCCGCGCGCGCAACCGAGCCGTTCCAGCGGATGCAGGCCTTTTCACAATACCCGTTGTGGATAACACTGCCGGCTCCCGACCCCGACGGCGGCGTCCGGATAGAGCTGACCGACTGGCGATTCGATTTCAAGGCCATCGCCATCGTTGACCGCTCCAATCGCGTGCAACGGGCCTGGTTCCAATACACGCGTTAAGGCTGGCTCTCCGTGGCAAGCTCTATGTGCTCCTCCACCAGCCGCGCACTCAGCGCCTGAGCATCCACGCCATACTGTCCCTTCTTGATGGCGGCCGCAACTCTAGCGAGGTGCGCAATACGCTCTTCGGAGTGATCCCTCGACAACGCGATTAACTTCAAAAGATCCGCCGTTGCATTGCTGCTCACAACAAACATATCGGCATTGCGGAAGGGGATTTCACGGGCTAAGTGATCGGCGCGGAGTGCTTAGTGCTGGGCTTGTACCGGGCCTAGCCAGCGATTCAACAATCCGCGTTGTTCCGGCTTGGGAGACTGGCGTACCGCTACCCGGTTTACCGTCTGATTGTAGTGGTTGAGTAGTTGCTCCGCATCATATCCGGCCGCAACGGCGTACTGGCGAAGGTAACTGGTGTTGAAGATTCCGCCGGGGAGCTTCTCGAACTCTTCATCCTCGATGGCTCTGAGAAAGCGCAGGCTGATCTTGGTCTTCTCCGCGATCTCTTCGAGCGAGATGCTCTTGCACTCCCGCGAGCGCGAAAGATCGAGTGTGGACGCGCGTACGAATTGAGACGGTGCCGAAACACCGGACGGACTGGACACCATGGACCTCACCTGCAAACGGGCTTTTGGGTAAAGGCCATAATAACCTATTCCCGTTGTGCAATGTAGCCCATAGTGCAAATTTTGTTCGCGGAGACCCAGAAGTAGCCCTACTACGCTGCAACATCCCCCGAACCAACCGTTTCCACACTCCGAAACAACCGTTCCAGCACACTATTTTGCGTTTTCGGCTGATGAGGATACGGCTTTCTCCCGTATCATGGATAAGACACCCTCTGGAGGCTTTCCGAGCATGCGTCTTCTCATTGCCAGTCTTGCCTGCGCCACCATCGCCGCCGCAGCCGCTACGACTTCCGTACCCGTCACGTTCACTAAGAATGTGTTGCCTATCTTACAGAAGAACTGCCAGGGTTGCCACCGGCCCGGCGAGGCCGCCCCCATGTCGTTCCTGACATACGACAGCACCCGTCCGTGGGCCAAAGCCATCAAGCAGGCCGTTCTCACCAAGAAGATGCCGCCCTGGTTCGCGGATCCGCATTTCGGCAAGTTCGGGAATGACCGCACGCTGGCGCAGAGCGACATCGATACGCTGGTCGCCTGGGTGGACGGCGGAGGACAGGAAGGCAACCCCAAGGACGCTCCCAAGCCGATCGCGTTTGTCGAGGGCTGGCGAATCGGAAAGCCCGACATGATCATCGAGATGCCGGTGGCGTTTGAGATTCCCGCCTCCGGCACCGTCGACTATCAGTACGTCGTGATCCCCGCCGGTCTCACGGAAGACAAGTACGTACAGATGGCTGAGGCGCGTCCGGGCAATAACGCCCTGGTGCATCACATTATCGCGTTCATCCGTGAGCCCGGTAGTCCGTGGCTGAAGGACGCTCCCAAGGGCGTCGCGTTTGCGCCGAACCGCAATGGCGGGAGAAGCGGCGCGGCTCTGGGCGATTCGCTGGCGGGATACGCCCCGGGCGTGACTCCCCGCGTGCTGCAGCCCGGTCAAGCCAAGCTGATCAAAGCGGGCAGCGACATCGTGCTGCAGATGCACTATACAGCCAACGGAACGGCCGGCGCCGACAAATCGCGGATCGGTCTGGTGTTCGCCACCCAGAAGCCTACCGAGCGTGTCCTGAGCATCGCCGCGGCGAACATGAACTTCTTGATTCCCGCGGGCAATCCGAATTATGAAGTGGGCGCCCGGCTGGTGCTGCAGGCCGACTCCACGTTAGTCTCGCTGCTGCCGCATATGCACTTTCGGGGCAAAGATTTTATCTATCGCGTCACCTATCCCACCGGCGAAAAGGAAACCCTGTTGAGCGTGCCTCACTACGACTTCAACTGGCAGCTTTCCTATGATCTGGCGCAGCCCAAGGTGCTGCCCAAGGGAACCGTGATCGAGTGTGTCGCGCACTACGATAACTCGGCCAACAACCGCTATAATCCCGATCCCACCAAGGATGTTCGATTCGGGGAGCAGACCTGGGAAGAGATGATGTTCGGCTTCTTCGATGTAGCCGTTCCCGTTGACGTCAGCGCTCGCGATTTGATGTTTCCGAAAGCGAAGCCCAGCCCGTCCTCGAGCGGATCAGGACAATAGGAGCAGGAAAATTGATTCTCGTTATGAAGCATTGGTACATCGTTCCGGTTCTGTCCGCCGCGGCCTTCGCGGCTAGCGTCCCAACGCAGCCAACGTTCCACAAGGACGTGCTGCCGATCCTGCAGAATCGCTGCCAGGAATGCCATCGTCCCGGTGAGATCGCGCCATTTTCGCTGCTGTCTTACAAGGACGCGCGTCCCTGGGCGAAGGCAATTCGCTCCGACGTTCTCAACAAAAAGATGCCGCCGTGGTTCGCCGATCCGGCTTACGGCCACTTCTCGAATGACCGTTCGCTGAGCAAGGCGGAGATCGATACCTTAGTCGCATGGGTAGACGGCGGTGCCAAGGAAGGCGACGCCAAGGAAGCTCCCGCGCCGCGCCAGTTCCTGGACGGCTGGAACATCGGCAAGCCCGACGTGGTGATTCAAATGAAGGAGGCGTTCCACGTTCCGGCGACGGGCGAGGTGCCTTATCAGTACATCGTGATGCCTACGCACTTCACCGAGGACAAATGGGTCCAGCAGGTGGAAGTGCGGCCTACGGACCGTTCAGTGGTGCATCACCTGGTTGTGTTCATTCGCGATCCCAAATCGCAATGGCTGCGAAACGCGGAATCCGGCGTGGCCTTTGTCCCGCCCGGCAAAAGCGACTTCAACAACATTTCCGGCGGCGGCAATGAGATCCTCACCATCTACACGCCGGGCATGGTTCCGGACAGCTGGCATCCGGGACTGGCCAAGATGATCAAGGCTGGATCGGACCTGGTGGTTCAGATTCACTACACCTCCAACGGCAAGAAAGCCGCCGACGATTTGTCGAAGGTCGGCATCGTGTTCGCCAAAGAGGAGCCCACCGAGCGCGCCATTACCCTGGGAACTTTCAATCTGTCGTTCAAGATCCCTCCCGGCGATCCCAATTTCAAGGTGGAGGGCAAGAGCCCGCTGCCAAACGGCGCTACCATCATCAGCTTCTTCCCGCACATGCATCTGCGCGGCAAGGCGTTCGAGTATACCGCCATATATCCCGACGGCAAGACCGAGACGCTGCTGCGGGTTCCCAAGTACGATTTCAACTGGCAGCTGGATTACCGGCTGGCGCAGCCGCTGGTGCTGCCTCCGGGCTCGCGCGTGATTGGCGACGCATGGTTCGACAATTCGCCCAATAACCCGGCCAATCCCGATCCCAAGGCTGAAGTCAAATTCGGCGAGCAAAGCTGGGAAGAGATGGCCATTGGATTCTTTGACGCCGTCATCCCAGCCAAGATGCAGTTGCGGGAATTCTTCAGGACTCCCGCACCCAAGAAGGACGGCGATTGAAGGCAGTAGTCCTGTTCTTACTCGTGGGCGCTTGCGGTTCCCTCAGCGCCCACGATGTCATCACCACCAAGATTACCTGGTCGCGCGAAATCTCCCGTCTGTTCTACAATCGCTGCGCGGCGTGCCATCGCGAAAGCGGATCGTCATTCTCACTCACTAAATATGAAGAGGCTCGCCCGTGGGCCAAAGCCATCAAGGAAGAGGCGCTGGAGCGGCGCATGCCTCCCTGGGGTGCGGTGAAAGGCTTCGGCAATTTTCGCGACGACCAGGGGCTTACCCAGGAAGAACTGCACTTGATCTCGGACTGGGTGGAAGGCGGCGCGCCGGAGGGCGATCCGGCACTGCTACCCAAGCTGCCCGATTTCGGTCAGCCGGCTCCTGTGGTCTCCACCGGACCGGAACTCACGGTGGATGGGTTGCTGACGCTGTCCCACGCGGTCACAGTGATGGGAATACGGCCCAGCGTGTTGATGGACGGCAGCTCGATTCAAGTGGTGGCGCGCAAGCCGGACGGAAGCTTCGAACCGCTGCTCTGGCTATACCAGTACAAGCCGCAGTACACGCACACGTACTTTTATCGGAGTGCGCTGCATTTCCCCGTCGGGACTCGGATCGAGACTACGCCCGCCGGCGCGGGTACAGTTTCGCTGATCTTGTCCCCTTAGCACGGCGGATGCCGGAAGAACGGATTCTGGAGGCGCGGGCCGGGATCGAACCGGCGAATAAAGGTTTTGCAGACCTCTGCCTTACCACTTGGCTACCGCGCCGTTACTCACCAGAATAGCATTGCCTACCGCGCCCGGAACCCCAGCCCCTGCTCGGTGGTCTTCTTGCCCGACGCGCCCTCTCTGGTCTCAGGGATCACCGGCAGCAGGACGTGCGACGGGAACTGCGCGCCGTGATATACCGACTGGTGCGCCTTGCGCAGTTCGGTCTCATCCGCGATGGGGCGTCCCGTATTCGGATTGCGGTCAAAGCGGGGGAAGTTGCTGCTCGAAATCTCCACCCGAATGCGGTGCCCAGGCCGAAACACGTTGCTGGTCACTCCCGCGTCTATTGTCAGCGGATAAATCTCACCCGGATTCGCCAGCTCGGGTTTGTCCAGCCCGTGCCGGTAACGCAGGCGCAGGATTCCGTCGGTAAGATTACGCGCTTCCCCGCTGGGAAAAACATCCACCAGCTTGGCGGTAAAATCCGTATCCGGCGCGCTGGTTGACGCGTACAGCACCACCCGCACCGTCCCAGTCACTTCCAGCTCGCGCTTCAGCGGGGCGCTGGTGTACACCAGCACATCCTTTCGCGACTCCACTCCGCGCTGGTCCAGCGGACCCCAGGGAAACACTTTCGGGTTGCAGCACACCGCTCCCCCCACCGTGGGCGTGGGATTTTTCGGATCGTACACATACTCATCCGGCTTGTCCTTGCCCCCGCTTTTCCATTCCAGGCCGGTATCCTTGTCCGATCCATTCGCGCGACCCTTGCCCGACAAGAACAGCGGCGTGTACCTGGTCCTCGCCAGCGGCCATTCGTGCTCCGCGCGCCAGCGGTTCGCTCCCATCACGAAGAGGTGTACCGGCCCCTCCTCAGCGTCGAAGTGCGCCGGCCGCATCTCCGGAACGCCTTTCACCCAGCGATCGAAAAATTCCAGCTGATAGCGCCGTATAGGCGACCCTGCATCTTGCCCGTAGTCGACGCCGGCGAACTTGATCGACATGTTGTGCGGCCAGGGTCCAATCAGCACGTGATGTTTGCCGGCTTCGGATTTCGCCGCCGCCTTTTCGAGCGCGCTGAAGGCTTCGAGGTCGCTCTCCACGTAATTGTCATACCAGCCGCCCACCGCGAACACCGCCGCACGCACGTGCGCAATCTCCTGGCGCACGCTGAGATGCTTCCAGAAGCTGTCGTAGGTCGGATGATCGAGTGACTGCTGGTAGAACGGGATGGTCTGCCCGGTGGCCGTGCGGTCGGCCGTGCGCAGCGGCAGATGGCTGACGTAATCGAGGAACGGAGGCCGCCTGAGACCCGGAAGCAGCAGGTTTTCGGACAACCACAGCAATCGGTGCCCCAGCTTCATGGCGCCGCCCGGAGAGTAGAAGCGGTCCAGATAATCGTCATACCCCGAAACCACCGGGAAGATCGCCTTCAGGTGCGGATTATTGAGCACCGCCACTTTCCACTGCGCGATCCCCAGATAGGATCCGCCCAGCATGCCCACGCTCCCGTTGGACCAGGGCTGCTTTCCGATCCATTCCAGCGTGTCCCAGCCGTCGGCGCCCTCTTGTTCAAGCGGCCGGAACCCGCCTTCGGAGTCGTTCCGTCCGCGCACGTCCTGCAGCACTACAGCGTAGCCTTGCTCAACCAGGTATAAGTACCCGGCCGGAAGATCCGGACCCTTCCCATACGGCGTGCGGATCAAAATCACGGGGTACCGCGCGTTCGCCGCTGGATGGAATACGTTGGTGTCGAGCTTCACCTTGTCGCGCATGGTGACGCGTACGTGCAGCAGCTTCTCCACGGCCGGAGCACCGTCGAGAAATGCGGCCATCAGGCCAATCGCAGCTAGGATCCGCCCGAACACTTGTCGCTATTCAGAATATCAGGAGTGCCGGCGCAGCACGTCCCAAAATAGCTGGGCCACCCGGTCCGGGGCGTGCTCCTGCGCAATGTGGGCGGCAGCCAGGCCGCCGATCGCCCGCGCATCGCTGGGATTCCGCGCCAGCCAGGCCATGGTTTCCACCAGCATGTCTTCCTCGCCGGCGCCCGTATCCACGCGGATGCAGGCCGCTTCGGGAAATCGCGCGTTCTCCTCGCTCGCGTTCATCAGCACCGGTTTGCCGATGCCCATCAGCCGTATCGCAATTCCCGAGGTTTCGCCCGCGGCCGGATAGCGCAGGTTGATGCAGCCATCCACCGCCGCGGCCCGCAGCCAGAACTCATCCTCCGGGACATATCCGCCGTGCAGCACGCCCGGCGCGCGCAGGAACGGCGCCGCGGCGCGCTCTAAATCACGTGAAACGAAGCCGCCCGCGATAAGCAGCCGCGCATCCACGCTTTCGCGCAGCTGGGCAAACGCGCGCAGCACGGCGGTCACGCGTTTGGATTCGCGCAGATGCCCGAAGATACCGAATAGGCACGTCGATCCACCGGCATCCCAGCTTCCCCGCAGGCGTTCCACCGCGTAACCGGGCGGCAGCGCCGGCGGAATGAACAGGTGCGGAATCTCCACGATCTCGGCTTCCGGAGCATGCGACCGCACCATCGCCGCAGCCGCTGGATTGTGCACGATCACGGCCTTAGCCGTCTGGGCGATCCGCCGCAGCATCGGCCATGCGAAGTAGGCGCCCTCGACGCCAGACCGCGCGCGTCCTCTCCACAGCGAGCGCGCGAAATCCTCGCTCCAACCACCGTAGTTGTAAGTGAACTCCTCAATGTAGGCGCTCTCGCTCAGGCTGCCCAGGAAGAAATGCTGCAGCACCGCGTCATGCAGCACTACCACTCCCGGCTGCTTGATCGCGCGCTGATAAATTTCGCGGTGGAGCTGATTGTTTCCAATCTGGTACAGCGCGATGTCGCCGGCTTCGCCGGTGCGTACCTCGCCGTGCCGGCGCAAGGCCTTCAGCAGAGCCTCCGCATAATCGGCCACGCCCGTGCGCAGCGGAGGAAGCGGCGCGAAGTATCCAACGATCACGTCTTCATGCGCGGTCCGAACAGGCCCGTGCCCACCCGCACGATGGTCGCGCCCTCCTCTATCGCCACTTCCAGATCATGCGACATCCCCATCGAGAGCTGCTCCAGGCCGTGCGCGGCCGCCAGTTCCCGTAAGCGCGCGAAATATGGCCGGGATTGTTCGGCATCGTCGGACCACGGGGG
>JALYHQ010000066.1 GCA_030776455.1 Acidobacteriota bacterium
CAGGCTCCCCGCTTCTGAATCGTCCATGCTGATGATCAATACCCAGCATCCCGATCTCCCCCTTCAGGCTCATCTTGTATGAGAATCCGGTCCCGGCTCAGGCTCATCTTGCGTGAGACAAGAGTCAAGAACCGACGTCGCCAGGTATACTGTTGAATCGACACGAAGACGGGTAAGACCACGATGCCTATTCCCCACACCAAGCTGGATTCCTGGAAAAAAATCGCCGCTTATATTCAGCGCGACGTGCGGACGGCGATGCGTTGGGAAAAGGATCGGGGATTGCCCGTCTACCGGGTGCCCGGCGGTAAGCGGGGCGCGGTCTACGCATACGAAGCTGAGTTGCAGGACTGGTTGCAGAACATAGACCGGCCCTCAGCCGTTCAATCCGCGCCCTTGCCTCGCAAGCCCATTCGAATTCGACCCGCGGCTGCCTTCGCGCTGGGCGCAATATTACTTGCTTTTTCCGCCTTCGCCTCGATTCGAGCCTACGTCAACCACCAGCGGGTTCCCGCTCGCATCACGAACACCGAGAACGGCATTGTGGCGTGGGATGCGGAAGGGCGGTACCTGTGGGAATATCCAGTTGGATATCGCATTACCCCTCCGTCGGCTAAGGAAGCCGGCTGGCGCACGCAGATCGTCGATTTGGATGGCGACGGCCGGCCTGAAGTCCTCTTTGCCGCCACCACGATCAATCAGCCGACGGGCTACGGCCAGGAAGAGCTGTTCTGTGTTTCCTTCCAGGGCAAGCTGCTTTGGCGGTACAAGCCTGACATCCAAACTGAGTTCAATGCAACCGGCTTGAATGGGCCTTGGCGATTCGCGCAGATGTTGACCGTTCCAGATGGCAGGTCGCGCTCTATCTGGCTGGTGGTGGATCACGCGGTCCGGTGGTCCGCCTTTGTGATGAAGATAACGCCGGATGGAAAGTCCGCCCTGCAGTTCGTCGATTCGGGAATCATCTACGCGCTCCAGACTGTAACCACCTCCGCGGGGCGTTTCGTTCTGGCGGGAGGAATCAACAACGAGTATCGCGAAGCATCGCTCGCAATCCTTCGGGCGGACGGGCCGCCTGCCACTTCGCCCCAGTCGAGCGGGGCGAAGGAGAAATGCATTCGCGGCTGCCCGGCCGGGTCAGCCTGGCGCTATCTCCTGTTCCCGAGGTCGGAGCTAAACCGTGCGAGTCTGGATCCTTATAACGGTATTGACGTGATACACGCGATGGACGGGCGCGGCGCGACAATCGACGTGACGGAGGTTAGCAGCCCGGCCACCGTGATGGCTATCTATCAAATGTCAAATCAAATGCTCCCTGAGTCCGTAATCTACGGCGACGGGTACAACGGTATCCACCGACAGTTCGAGCGCGAGGGTCCGCTCGCCCACTCCCTTAAGGATTGCCAGGAACGCCGGCATCCTATCCCAGTTCGCATGTGGGAAGAGAAGAGCGGATGGCAAACTATAGAGGTCAACTGGGCAGGCTTTCAGCTGGATTAGCCTGTGGGGCAGGCTAGCAGCCTGCGGGACGATGTCCCATCGGCCTTCCCCACTGATAGAATTGAGGCATGTCAAAGCTGCTGGAGAAAGCGCTCGAAAAAGTCGTCGCGCTGCCCCAGGACCAGCAGGACGCGATTGCGTCCCAGATCCTTGCCTCGCTAGCCGACGAGGACGCGTGGAAGTTACGCTTTGCCGAGAAACGCGATGTGATCCGTCAAATGGCACGGGACGCCCTGGAGCAAGATGAGCGGGGCGAGACGCTGCTGTTGGACGATCTGCTTTGATCGAGTCGCGGACCACCCGGCAATTCTGGCGTCTGTTTGAAAATCTTCCCTCGGGCGCTCAACAGGACGCCAAGCGCGCCTATCGTCTCTTCCAGAGCAATCCGGCGCATCCGGGATTGCAGTTCAAAAAACTGGAAGGCGAGGACAACATTTATTCGGTTCGCATCGGTCTTGAATATCGCGCTCTGGCCGTCATGAAGAAGGATCGAGTCGTGTGGTACTGGATTGGCAATCACTCCGAATACGACCGCTTGGTCTGATCTTGGTGGACTTAGTGCCCCCCACAGGCCCGATTTGGGAATCGCACCCCAGGTTCGGCACCTGCCCACCCCCCGCCCGCCAATTTTGTGTTATCCTACATACGAGCAAAAAGGTTAAGAAGACGAGGAGTATCGATCCAAGAATGGCACTGGCGACCGAGAAAAAGCAAAGCGTAATCGAGCAGTACAAGACTCACAAGACCGACACCGGTTCGCCAGAGGTACAGGTAGCGATCCTGAGCACGCGCATCTTGCAGCTCGGGGACCACTTCAAGTTGCACGCCAAAGATCACCATTCCCGCCGTGGGTTGTTGTGGATGGTGGCACGCCGCAGGCGCTTGCTGAAATACCTGAAGAGCCGGAATCCGGAAAGGTACAAGACGCTGATTCAAAGCCTCGGTATCCGCCGTTAGGCCCAGAGTCGGCTATCCGCCCCGGTGGGCGGCACTCACCGTTCAGTTTCACTCCAGTCTCCCTTAATTCTTTGCAGGCAGGGCGGATAGTCTTGCTGCGGATTAAAGGAAAGTTCGATGGTTCATACAGTTGAGATCGACCTTGATGGTCGCAAGATTACCTTGGAGACCGGCAAGGTCGCCAAGCAGGCCAATGGCGCCGTGGTAGTGCGCTCTGGCGATTCGGTGGTGCTGGTCACCGCCTGTTCGAACGAAGAGCCCAAACCGGGCGCTATGTTCTTCCCACTCACGGTGGATTACCGCGAGTATACCTATGCCGCCGGTAAGTTCCCGGGCGGATTCATCAAACGCGAGGGACGCCCTTCGGAGAAGGAAGTCCTCACCAGCCGTTTGATTGACCGGCCCATCCGGCCGTTGTTCCCCAGCGGCTATTCGAATGAGAGCCAGGTGATCGCGATGGTGCTCTCGGCCGATCCTGAAAACGATCCCGCCGTGCTGGCCATCACCGGCGCCGGCGCAGCGCTGGCCATCTCCGATATCCCGTTTCATGCCGTTTTGGGCGGCGTGCGCATCGGTCAGGTGAAGGGCAAACTGGTCGTAAATCCCACCTATGAAGAGATTCGCGACGCCAAGGTAAACATCATCGTGGCGGGCACCGAAGGCGGCATCGTCATGGTGGAAGCGGCCGGACAACAGGCCACCGAAGCCGAAGTGCTGGATGCCATCGAGTACGGCCACAACTGCTGCAAGAAGATCGCCGCGGGTATCCGCGAGCTGGTGGCCAAGTGCGGCAAGACCAAGCGCGAGTTTGACCCGCCGGTTCCGAACCAGGAGCTTTATGCCCAGTTCGAGACCACCCTGCGTGCCGACCTCACCGACGCGATGGACACCAAGAAGTATCCCAAGCTCGAAAGCTATCAGCGCATCAAGGCCGTCAAGAAGAAAGCCCAGGAGCTGGCCGGCGAAGAGAAGAAGGCGGAAGCCGGCGAGCTGTTCGATCAGCTGAAGGAACGCATCTTCCGCGATGAAATGTTGAAGAAGCGCCGGCGCCCCGACGGCCGCGCGTTTGACGAAATCCGCAATATCGACATCGAGGCCGGCGTGCTCCCGCGTACTCACGGTTCGGCGCTGTTCACCCGCGGCGAAACTCAGGCGCTGGTTACCGCCACCCTCGGCACCAAGGACGACGAACAACGCATCGAGATGTTCGATCCGGCCATGACCTCCAAGCGCTTCATGCTGCATTACAACTTCCCCCCGTTTAGCGTGGGCGAAGTCGGATTCATGCGCGGCGCCGGCCGCCGCGAAATCGGTCACGGAGTGCTGGCCGAGCGTTCGCTGGCCGCCGTGGTCCCCGATGAGAAGCAGTTCCCCTACACCATGCGTGTGGTGAGCGACATTCTGGAGTCCAACGGCTCCAGCTCGATGGCCACGGTGTGCGGCGCGACGCTCGCGCTGATGGACGCCGGTGTGCCCATCTCGGCCCCGGTGGCCGGTATCGCCATGGGTCTGGTGAAGGAAGAGGACGCGTACGCCATCCTCACCGACATCGCCGGCGCCGAAGATCATTACGGCGACATGGATTTCAAAGTCGCCGGATCGCGTGACGGCATCACCGCGCTGCAGATGGACATCAAGGTGCCCAATGTAACGCATGAGATCATGAAAGAGGCGCTGGAACAGGCCCGCAAGGCGCGGCTGTTCATCCTCCACAAGATGATCGCCGTGCTGCCCTCCAGCCGCGCGGAAATGTCGAAGTACGCGCCGCGCATTTACACGCTAACCATTCCCACCGATAAGATCCGCGAGCTGATCGGACCTGGCGGCAAGATGATCCGCAGTATCGTCGATGAAACCGGAGTCAAGATCGACGTCCAGGACGACGGCACGGTGAACATCTTCGCTTCCGACGGCGAATCGGCCAAGAAGGCGATCCAGCGCGTCACCGACATCGGCGCAGTGGCTGAACCCGGAAAAACCTATCTCGGAAAAGTAGTCCGGATAGTAGAGTTCGGCGCGTTCGTCGAAATCTTCCCCGGTACCGATGGTCTCCTGCACATCAGCGAGATTTCGGAGAACCGGATCAAAGCGGTCCGCGATGAGCTGAAAGAGGGCGACCAGATCATGGTCAAGGTTTTGGCGCTGGAAGGCAACAAAATCAAGCTCAGCCGCAAGGCCGTTTTGCGGGAACAGCGGGACAAGCTGGTAAAGCAGTAGGCGGGGGGCCGATCAGGGATCGGCCTGCTCTGTTATTGTGAGAGGGCCGATTGATAATCGGCCCGCAGGTTGCTAACCGGCCCCACTACGAAAAGGTCATAATGGGGCGGACTTCAACACAGCCGAAACGCGCGGCGGGAATCTTCGCGGCCATTGCCGCGGCCTCTTCCGGGGTCGCGGCCTCCACCAGATAGTAGCCGCCCAGCTGTTCTTTCGTCTCGGCGAAGGGGCCGTCGGTGGTCAGCTTCTTGCCGTCGCGCACGCGAACGGTGGAGGACGTAGTGGTGGGCTGCAAAGCGTTGCCGCCCTTAATGGCCGGGCCGAATTCCTTGCCGAAGGCTTCATACTCGCCCATTTCGGCTTCAGAAAACCCATGCAGGAAGCGCTTCTCGTCTTCGTAAATCAGCAACAGGTATTGCACGTTTCAATCTCCTTCACTGGTACGACGCGCGAAGGACTGGAAATCGACAACTATTGCCCCGATGCCGCGTCTGGACCGCCCTCGCGCCTCGCCGGCCGAGCCTTCGGCAGCGGCTTGCGCGGCAGCATCTCAGAGCGATTGGCCGTGTTGTACACGAAATCGGCGATGATCGCCGACGCTTGCATCAAATCGGCCGCCTGGATGCGGTCATACACATCCATGTTCGAGTGATGCGTGCGGGTTCCGTATTCCATCGGATCCTGGATAAACTGGAAGCCCGGCAGGCCTACCGCGTCATAACTCTGGTGATCCGTGCCGCCGGTGTTGCGGATGCTGACCGTAGAGGCGCCCATATCGTGCCACGGCTTCAGCCATTCTTCGAAGATAGGGCGCACGGCGTCATTACCTTGCAGATAGATTCCGCGGATTTTGCCGGTGCCGTTGTCATAGTTGAAATAGCCGGCAAGCTTGCTGTGCTCGGAGCCGAGCTTCATAGTTTCCGGATCGCCGAAGTGATCCTTCACATACGCCTTCGACCCCAGCAGGCCTTCCTCTTCGCCTCCCCACAGGCCCAGGCGAACCGTGCGGTCCATCTTGAGATCCAGCGCCTTCAGAATACGGATTGCCTCCATCATCACGGCCGAACCCGCGGCGTTATCGGTGGCGCCCGTGCCGCCGTGCCAGGAATCCAGGTGCGCGCCCAGCATCACGATCTCATCCTTCTTCGAATGGCCTGGGATCTCCGCGACCACGTTCATCGATTCCTTGGCGTCGTCATTCAGCTCATTCTGGATGTTGAACTCCACCTTGACCGGGATCTTGTGCGCCAGCAGCCGCGCGATGCGATTATAGTGCTCCGGAGTAATGGCGGCCGAGGGGGGGCCCACCAGTTTTTTGGGATCATAAGAGCCGCCGCTGGAGGCGAAGATGGTGCCGCCGTCACCCTGGTAGCCGGTGGAAATCACCAGCGCCACGCCTTCGTCCTTGAGAAACTTCGAGAGCGCGTCCTGGAACTTGCGGCGTTCCTCGAATAGCTTACGCCGCTCCTCCGGGGTCATGGGCTGGCCGTCAGGCCCTAACCGCGCGGGGCCGCCGACACGTCCGCCGGGAGTTTCCGCCAGAGCCTCCTCAGCCAGCTCCGCATCGGTATAACGACGGCCGGCCGCCTTCATTTCCATCTCCAGCGGCTTCATCGCCTGCATCATCAGGATCTTGCCCCGGATCTTTCCTTTGTATTTCTCGAAGTCGGCTTCCTTGGTCATGGGCGCCATCATTGGCTCGCCAATTACGGGGCCGGCGGTGGATTCGGTCCACGCCGTGGGAAAGCCGATAATCGGCGCGTATTGCGGCTCCAGCAAGTGCGCTTCAAAGCGCTTGTTGCGCCAGCCGCGGCCGAACGGGCCCCACTTCTCTTCCGCTACGTTCGAAAGCCCGTATTCCTTCAGGCGCGACACCACCCAGTCGGCGGCTTCCTTGTAACCTGGCGATCCGGTCAGTCTGGGACCGTGCACGTCGGTCAGATAAAACATGTGGTCCATCACCTTCGAATTCTGGAAGGCTTCGGACTTGATCCGATATACAATCCCCAGGTCCAACTTTTCATCGGCAAGAAGCAGCAGCGGGACGGCCAGGGCCGTCACCGAAAGCAGGCAGCGGAGCTTTCGTGAGTGAATCATGATTAACAAGAGCATACCAAGCTCCAGGGGCGCGTTACAATTCGGTTTGGCCCTGAAAATCACCATTTCCAAGGAAAACTACCTCAAGACCATCGCTGAAGCCGAGAGCGAGGGGGAAACGGTGATTGCGGCGACGCTCGCCCGCTGGCTGAACGTGACGCCGCCCGCTGTCACCATGGCCATCAAGAGGCTGAAGCGCGATTCGCTGATCAAGGTAGGCAAAGAAGGCCAAATCGCGCTGACGCCGGCGGGGCGCGAGATCGCGAATCGGCTCCTTTACCGGCACCACTTGATTGAGCGGATGCTCACCGAAGTGTTCGGGATGGAGTGGGTCCAGGTGCATGACGAAGCCGAGCAGCTGGAGCATGCCGTATCGGCCGATTTCGAACGACTGCTGATCGACAAGCTGGGCACCGGCGAAGCCTGCCCGCATGGCAATCGCGTGGAGCGCGATACTCCCCAGGACCGCCGCAAGAGGGGGCTGATTCCCCTGGATGAAGTGCAATCCGGAGCCACGGCGACGGTAATCAGCGTGTTCGAGCGCGACCGTAGGCTGCTCGAGTACCTCAACAACATCGGGATCCATCCCGGCGCGGGAGTCCGGGTGCTGGCCCGCAATTACGATGAGACGCTGACCCTGGACATCGCGGGCAAGGCGATTCCGCTCGGCCGCTCGGCGGCGGCCAAAATCTGGGCTGATCCCGCTCATCGGGCTTGACCAGCCAGGCTACACTATGTAGCTATGGACACCAGCTCCGTGCTCGTCCTCGCGTTCCTTCTGGGTGTGATCACCGGGCTCCGCGCGCTTACGCCGGTGGCCGCAATCTGCTGGGCGGCTCACTGGAGGTGGATCAATCTGGATCTGTCGCCGCTGCACTTTATGGGATCGCTGGTAGCGGCCATCATCTTCAGCGTGCTCGCGATTGGCGAGCTGATCAATGACAAGCTGCCCAAGACTCCGAGCCGCAAAGCTCCTCCATCCTTCATGTTCCGGATCGTGATGGGGGCGTTGGCAGGCGCGGCGTTGTGCTCTTCGGCCGGGGATTCGATGTTCCTGGGAGCCTTGCTCGGCGGCCTGGGTGCGGTGGCCGGCACCTTTGGCGGTTATGAGGCGCGCATCCGGCTGGCGAAGGCTCTGAACGCTTCCGATATGGCGGTTGCCCTGTTCGAAGACGCCATCGCCGTGGGGGGCGCTTTCCTGCTGGTTTCACGATTCATGTGACCGAGCCTCCGAGTACCCAAGAGATCTTCACCCAAATCTATCTCACAAATGCCTGGGGTGAGCGGGAATCGGTGTCCGGACCGGGATCGTCCGAGACACGAACGCGCCTGTTGCGTCCCCGCCTGACGGCGCTGGTACGCGACTTGGGAGTTCGCTCGCTTTTGGACTTGCCCTGCGGGGATTTCAACTGGATGCGGTTCACCGAATTGCCCGGCGTGGATTACATTGGCGCCGATATCGTGCCGCAGTTGGTGCATGGAAACCTATCGCGGCATGCCGGGCCTGGCCGCCGCTTCATGCAGCTCGACATGCTTCGCGACCCGTTGCCGAAGGCGGACCTGATCTTATGCCGGGACGGTCTGGTGCACTTCTCGTTCAGGGATATCGCGATCGCACTGCGCGCCATGCAGGAGAGCCGGTCAACGTATCTGCTGGCCACCACATTTACGGATCACGCCGCGAACGAGGATATCGCCACCGGAGAATGGCGCCCGCTGAATCTTGAACTTTCGCCGTTTTGTTTCCCGCCCCCGCTGCGCGTGGTTGAAGATGGTCCGCGTGCGGACGGCACATGGGCGGACAAAATTTTGAGCCTGTATCGCCTGGATGATTTGGATGTGTAGAGTTGACCAGCCAGGCTACACTATGTAGCGATGGATTCCAGCTCAGCGCTCGTCCTAAAGGAGACTTGATGAATAGAGACCGGATGCTTTCAATCCTGTTGTTGATGACCGCCTGTATTGGAGGAAGCTCGACTGCCGCCGCTGAAAACTTCAAGTCGGTCAAAGAATGCGTCCCCGGCAAGCGGGTGGTGAACAACATGGGCGACAAGGGCAAGATCCTCCGAATTTCTGAAGGCACTCTGTGCATCGTGCTTCTGGATTCAGGCAAGGAGAAGGCCTCCATCTTCTGGATGCTGCGCGACGAAGGCGCCAGCGCCGAAACGAATGACAAGCTGGTGGCGGGCAAGTACGCCTGCTACGCCGGCAATCCGAACCAGTACACTTTCATGGACCTGAAGATTCTAAGCGCGAATTCGTACGAATGGGCCGGGCAGCGGGGACGGTTCCACGTCGAAGCCTCGCGCATGATTATCTACGAAACAGGTCCACTGGCAAAGTACACTTCCAAGCTTCTGGCCGGCCCTTCGGTTGGATTGAACACCGACGGCGGCACTTTCTTCGGGACGCACTGCGACTTGCAGAAGTAGGTCACGGCGTGACGTTGATGATGCGGGTTCGCAGCAACGGGCCGACGCCAGACGATCCGGCGGCGGCGGCCGTGATGGAGTGCTGGCCGATGCTGACGGTACCGGCGGAGATCAGAAGGCTCCAGCC
>JALYHQ010000067.1 GCA_030776455.1 Acidobacteriota bacterium
GTCCAGGGGGACCGCCCTACAACAACCCGGCGACGAATTCCCGGCTGCTCTCCACCAACTCCCACGACCCCGCCCAGAAACATAGATCAATCGTCCACCACTCGATCCCCGGGACCGCTTTTAACTCCGGCGCGAGCGCGCGAAAGTCGATAAATCCCTCGCCGAATGGGCGATGCGTGCTGGTCTCGTCGTTATGCAGCGTGCCATCGGAGTCAATCAGGTGGATTGCGCCGATGCGGCCCTTCAGCATGCGTAGCAGCTCCGCTACACCGCCGGCCAGCGTCTCCTTCTCGCCAGGCTGCCGCGCCCCCACCACGCCGCACATGTACGCGTGCGAAGTATCGAACATCACCCCGAAGTTCGGATGCGCGGTAAGCGCGTGCATGCGCACAATTTCGGAAGGTTTGTTGAAGGCGAAGCCCGGCTCGAACTCCCACACCATTCGGATTCCATTCTGTTGCGCGATCCCCGCCGCTTCATGCCAGAGCTCGGCTACTCGATGAAACGCGGCGTCGTCCACCGATCCGGGCTCAGCCACCGAGTCCACGCGAATCGACGGACAACCGATCTCGGCGCACAGATCCACATTACGCCGGAACAGGTCGAGATACTTCTGTTTGTTCGCCTCCACGGCGGGATTGACAGCGCTAAAGTCTGCCGCGTATCCCGAGATTCCCAGCCGCAAGTCCGTGAGAAATTTCACCAGCTCCCGGCGCGAATCCGATGTAGCGTACTTATCGAGCGTCACGTGCGGCGGAAACCCGCAGATCTCGATCCCGTCGTAACCCGCTTCCGACAGTCGCCGCGCGGTCTGATCGAACGGAATCGGGTGGCCGGAATAAGGTCCGAACGAAAACGCCCAGCTACCCAGCGAAATCTTCATGCGTGTTTCTCCACGTTTACCCAGCGGTCAGTCGCGCAGGCTTCCAGCACTGCATCCAGCACCAGCTGGCATTTCAGTCCATCGTCGAAATCAGGCTGCATCGGAGTCCCCGTGGCGATGGCGTTCAGCAAATCAGCGGCCTGATTCGTAAACGTGTGTTCGTAGCCGATGGAGCAGCCCGGCACCCACCAGTGCTTCATATAGGGATGCGATTCTTCCCACACGCGCAGCTCGCGCCAGCCCTGCACATGCTTGGGATCGCGAGAATCGAAATACCACAACCGCGTCATGTCTTCGAGGTTGAAATACAAGCTGCCCAGCTCGCCGTTCACCTCGAACGTATTCGCGTTCTTGCGTCCGTTGGCGAACCGCGTGGCTTCAAAGTGCCCCAGCGCGCCGTTTGCGTAGCGGCACACGAACACGCTGGCATCCTCAATCTCGACATCCGCCCGGCCACCCTCGGGACGCTCCCGCTCATTCACAAAAATGCGGCTGGCCCCGGCGACGGAGGTGATCTCGCCTGCCAGGTAATTCGAAAGATCCACGATATGCGAATGCAGATCGCCCGTAACGCCCGACCCGGCGACGTCCTTGTCCATACGCCACAGCAGCGGGACCGAAGGATCCAGCGTCCAGTCCTGCAGGTACAAGGCGCGGAAATGATACACGCGCCCGATGCGGCCCTCATCGATCAACTGCCGCGCAAAGGCGATGGCGGGCACTCGCCGGTAATTAAACCAGACCGTGTCAGTCTTCTTCGAAGCGCGGGCGGCCGCGGCCATCTCCCGGGCTTCGGCGCCGTTCATTGCCAGCGGCTTCTCGCACGCCACCATCTTGCCGGCGGCGAACGCGGCAAGCGCGATCTCACGATGCGTGTTGTTGGGCGAGCAGATATCGACGATGTCTACTTCGGGATCGTCAATCACCGCTCGCCAGTCGGTTACCGCGCGCTCCCAGCCCCAGCGTTGCGCCATGCGCTCTACCTTGTCGCGCTCGCGTCCGCAGACCATTTTCAGCTTCGGCGCTAATGCCGGCTCGAAGAATGGGGTCACCTGGCGCCAGGCGTTGCTGTGCGCCTTGCCCATGAACTTGTAGCCGATCATTCCGACGCCGAGTGTGCCTTTATCGCTCATGTATATTCACCGCGCCGGCAGCATCGGGAACAATCGCCGCAGTTCCGCGTCGTCCGGCTGGCGTCCATACTCGCATATTTCGAATGCTTCGGCGCTCCCGATTTTCGCCGCCCGGTCAGGGCCGTACCACTTCGCCAGCGCGGCCCGGATGGCCGGCGTGATCCCACGCCTCTGCCGCTGCGCGCCGAGCCACTCCTTGCGCGCCGCCGGATCCTTCGGCACCTCGTCCAGCCGTCCATCCACCCAGGGCAGCCACTCGTAGAACTGCGATACGTGCGCGTCCAGCGCGTTCAGCTTTTTCGCCGCGACATCGTCGATATCGATTGCGATATCCGGTCGAAACGGATTCGGCCGCTGAAAGTTGTCCTGAAAATACACGAACACGGGGTTCTTGCGGAGCGGCGGCGTATCGGACGCGACGTTCGGCACCACCACCATGTAGGCCGCATCCTGCACCAGGACCCCGGTGTAGCGGTGGTCGGGATGATAGTCGTTTGGACGCGGCGCGATCACCACGTCGGCATTCCACTGCCGGATCCGACGGATGACCTGCTCTCGCACAGCCAGCGTGGGCAGCAATTCGCCATCGTGATTGTCCAGCACCTCGTAGGTAATTCCCAGCCGGCGCGCGGATTCCATGGCTTCTGCACGGCGCCGCTGCGCCAGCGCTCCTCCGCCCTGGGTCTGATGGCCGGCATCGCCGCTGGTAATCGCGACGAACTTTACCGCATGCCCCAACGCCGCAAACTTCGCCGCCGTTCCAGCGGCGCCCAGGTCGCAATCGTCGGGATGCGCGCCGAACGCGATTACGCGCATGGGCTGGGCGCTGAGGGTGGCCGCCAGCAGTAGCAGGAGAGCTCGCATCTAAGTAGCCTACTTGATTGCCGGATCGTCTTCGGGAACCGGTGTTGCGGTTCGCTTCATGCCGGCTCGTGCTTCGCGGTGAATGTTCCCAATAGTCCCGCCGGTGATGGCCAGTGCGATGAAGCCCGCCAACAGTAACGGAATGGTCACCGCGGTCCAGAGGATCAGCGAAAATCGCGCGCTGATGTGGCGTTCCACTCCGAAGATGTGCAGGGCCATAATGATGAGGCTGTTGTAAGTGCCTAGATTGCCGGGACCCTGCGGAATGACGGTTCCCAGGCGCATTACTACCATTAGCGTAAAGGCTGCGCCCATCGAAACTGTGCTCAAGTGGCTATAGGCGCGCATCATCGCATAAATGGGAGCCACCTGAAGCAGCATCACCGGGATGCTCATGAAGAACGCATAGTACAGGTAACGCGAATGGCCGATGAGGTGCAGATCCTCGATCAGAACGTGGATCCATCCGAACCAGCGAGCATTCAGCAAAGCATCCAGTGTTTGCTGGCGCCAGTACATCGCGATCGCGAGCAGGATTCCCACCGCGAGAATCAGCACGCCCAAAATGATGCCGCCGGCCACCAGGCGCTTGGGCAAGTGAACATAGCGGATGGTCACGAACAGGCACGCCACCAGCCAGATGCCGTCGAAGATGCGCTCGATCAGCGCCGACGCCAGGGTCACCGAGACCGGCAGATCGTTGGCGCGGCCTAGCAGATAGCAGCGGATAATCTCGCCGGCGCGCAACGGGAGTACTTCATTGGCAAACAGACCCACGAAGATGGCCCGCACGGCTCCCATCGACGAGACTCGTTTGATGGGGGCCAGCACCAGGGCCCAGCGCCACCCTTGCCAGATATAAATCAGGAGATCGGAAATCATCGCAATCGCCACCCAGCGCCAGTCCAGGTGTGCGATGTCGCTGCGCAATGACTGTAAGTTGAGGCCGTGTACCGCCCAGATGAGACAAATGAGCGAGAGCGCGCACGTGACAATTAAGAAGACACGTTTGCGAACCTTGTTGATGTCACCCGCCGGAGCAGTCACCCAACACTATGATACGCGCTCCGGGACGATACCCCGCTAAGAAACTCTCTTGAACCCGACCACCGCGTTCAGGCCGCCGAAAGCAAATGAGTTGGACAGCGCGCAGTCTACCTGCTCAAGACGCGCGACATTCGGGATTACGTCTAAATCGCAAGCCGGGTCGGCTTCCTGGTAGTTGGCGGTGGGAGGCAGCAGGCCGCGATACAACGCCAGCACGGTCGCCACGGCTTCTATGGCGCCGGCCGCGCCCAGCGTGTGGCCGTGCATCGACTTGGTCGAACTGACCGCCAGGCGATCCGCATGGGCGCCGAATACTTTGCGGATGGCCGCGGTTTCGGTGGGATCGTTGGCCGCGGTCGCGGTGCCGTGAGCGTTGATATAGCCCACTCGCTCGGGCGCCCACTCCGCATCGGTCAGTGCGGCTCGCATAGCGCGCGCGGCGCCATCAGCCGACGGCTGCGTGATGTGATATGCATCCGAAGACATCCCGAACCCGGCTATTTCGGCGTAAATACGAGCGCCGCGCGCCACGGCGGCATCCAACCTCTCCAGCACCAGCATCGCGCCGCCTTCTCCCAGAATCAGGCCCTTGCGATCCTTGGAGAAGGGACGGCAGGTGTCCGGCGAAACCACACGCATCGCTTCCCAGGCCTTCATAAAGCCATAGCTGAAAATGGCCTCGCTGCCGCCTGCGAGTGCGACCGGCGATGCGCCGCTTCGCACCAGCCAAAACGCTTGCCCAATGGCATGATTCGACGACGAACACGCAGTAGAGATGGTGTACGTCGGCCCGGTGATGCCGAACTCCAGAGAGATCCGGCTGGCGCCTGCGTTGGCCATGGTGCGGGGGATGGAAAGCGGGTTCACCCTGGGCAGGTTCTGCCGGTAAACCGCCTCGTATCCGATATCTTCGGTAGTCTTGCCGCCCACGCAGGAGCCGGTGACGATAGCCGTGTTCTCGCGCAACTCCGGCGTCCATTCGAGCCCGCTATCGGCGGCGGCTTCGCGCGCTGCGACCACATTGAACTGCGCGAAGCGGTCCAGCAGCCCGATCTCTTTTTCGTCGAAGTAGCTGGCGAAGTTATAGTCGCGCACTTCGGCGACATTCTGAAAGCGCAGCAGTGTGCGGTCAACGGCTTCCAGCGGCCCAATACCCGAACGCCCTTCGGACAAGGCGTTCCAAAAGGATGTTTGATTCAGACCAAGCGCGGATATGACACCGATGCCCGTGACGGCCACGCGATGCTGCATGGTCAGGCTTGCGCTGCCACCGGCGTTGAATCGCCGCCCGCCGCAAGCAGCTTCGCGATACCCGCAATCATCTCGCCCACGGAGCGGATGGCCTTGGCGGCATCGTCGGGAATGCTGATGTTGAATTCATTCTCCACCGCGAACAGGATGTTGATTCCATCCAGTGAATCGATGCCCAGTTCCTGGAAGGTCTTCTCGGGGGTGATGGTTTCCCTGGGGATGTGCTGGGTGGCGGCGATCACCCCAATCACCCGGGAGGTCAGTTCGTCGTCGGACATATGATTTCGCTCACCTTTTCAAAGTGAAAACCGTTCTGTATGAGGATGGGCAGCACTTGCTCGAGGGCCCGCAGCGTGACGCCGATGTCGGGGCGCCGCTCCAGCACACGGCCGTCATGCAGGCAGAAAATCGCGCCGTTCCCCGCCCCGCGCAGCAATCGCTCCGCTACTTTTTGAATCGGCAACTTCCAGTCTACGCCAATGGTGGACCACATCACTCCGGTCAGTCCCAGCCGCCGCTGCGCCTCGCCCAGGCCGGGCCAGCGCACTCCGAAAGGCGCGCGAAACAGGCGCGGGGTTACACCGCAAGCTTCCGCGATGGACACCTGCGCTTTTTCCAGTTCCCGGCGTATGAACGCGGGACTCCGCAGCCACAGTGGCCGGTGCGAATCGGTGTGGTTGGCGATTTCGTGCCCGGCATCCGCAACCGCGCGGGCAATGTGGGGCAGCCGGCGAACGTTGGCGCCGCATTGAAAGAACGTAGCGCGGGCGCCGTAGATTTCCAGAATCCGCAACAGCTCCGGGGTCGATTCGCTGGGGCCGTCATCGAACGTCAGAGCAATCGCCGGCCGCTCACGCACACCGCGCCAGATCGAGGGTGCGAACACTTCCGATGAGCGCCCGCGCACCGCCCAGGCCATGAATCCGGCTGCTGCGCCCATTACTGCTGGTGCTGCGATTGCCGCCTTCATGCGTTTTGCCCCTGCTCGTGCCAGGGCTGGCTGTGATCGGAAGTCACAGACCGCACCTCGCGCGGCGAATCGATCTGGAAGAACGACCAGGCGCCCGGAATCCACGGGTAGCGGTCCAGCACCGTTTCATCCACCTCAATACCGAGCCCGGGGCCGCGCGGAACAATCAGATCGCCGTGATCGATCTCGAAAGGCGTTTTCAAAACCTCGGCTGCCAGTGGAAATGGATACATGCCAGCCGTCGACGGCGTGGAATAGCACGGATACTCGAGCCACTCCACCACCGATTCCGGCCAACAAATGCCGAGCTGCGCAGCTGCCAGCACCTCCAGGGCGGTACCCCAGCTATGGAACGCGAACCGCAATCCACTGCGTCCGATCTCGGAAAACAGCCTGCGCGCCGTGGGATATCCGCCCTGGCACACGATATCCATCTGCACGTAATCGACTGCGCCCGATCGGATCAGGTCGAGATAATGTTCTTCGTCGGGCTCATGCTCGCCGCTGGCGATGGGCACATGATCCAATTCCTTCAGCCGGCGATATGCCTCGTGATCGTCGGGAGGCAGCGGCTCTTCCAGCCACGCGACATTGTATTCGGCCAGCGACTCGGCCAGTTGATCGATAGTGGCCGCGACATAATTGCGGTCGCCCATGCGCCACCACGTGTGCGCGTCCACCATGAGATCGAAATCCGGACCCACGGCTTCGCGGATCAGCCGGATGGTTTCCAGATCTTTCTCGGGCCCGATGCCGGAACGAAGCTTGTAGGCGCGGAATCCCAGGGCTGCAATTCCGCGCGCCTCCTCGGCATATTTCTCGGGCGACATATACATGCCGGCGCTGCCGTACAGCCGGATACGATCGCGCACTCGGCCGCCAATCAATTCCGACACCGGCACTCCGCGCGCCTTGCCCACCAGATCGTAAAGCGCGATTTCCACGGCGCCATACAGCCGCGCGAGCTCGGCGTCGCGGCCCGGACCTTCCATGAAGTGAACCCGCAGCGCATCCGGATCGGCGAGTGCGCGCCCTGCGAGGAAAGGAGCAATCCCCGATTCGATCCCGTTCCTGGCCTTCTCGCTTCCCTCCCCCGGCGCATACCCAACCAGCCCGTTGTCCGTATGTACGCGAATCAACATGGCATCGCGCTTGAGAATGGTGCGCTCGCCTCCGTAGTAGTACAGCTTGAGCGGCTCAGCCAGAGGATAAGAAAGCAGATGGGATTCGACGCGAAGAATCTTCATGTGCGGAACTGTCTCTTAGTTTACCCCTGTAATGCCAAGGTGGGGCAGGTTAGGAACCTGCGGCCGATTAGCAATCGGCCCTGGAACCACGTCGGCTGAGGGCGAGACGTTTGGATCCCGAACAGGGCCGCTTGGAAATCGGCCCGCAGGTTAGCAACCTGCCCCACACATAAAAAGAGCCGGGTGCTGGTCGGGCACCCGGCTGAGGAGCATCCACAAGTGGCTCGGAGGAATCCGCTTGTGGTAGTGGAGGAGCCTGAATTTCAAAAATCGCTAAGCCAGCAGACCGCCATGTCCTAAACCGGCGATCTCCCAACCGGAAACTCGATAACGTGCCAGCATCGGCGGCAGCACCAAGTCCACCACGTTGGGTTTGGAGGACCGTAAACAGCCGGGCACCGATACTACCGGTACATCGTCCTTATATCCCAGCAACAACAGGTTGCCAGGTTCCACGGGAGCCAAAAAGCGCTCAATGTGGCATCCTACTCGCACCATGGCACGGCCAACCACATCATCGGGTCCGGCCGGCGACGTGGTGGAAGCCACCAGAATCACCGTGGGATTCGCTCGCAACAACTGCAACAACGAGCGAACAATCGCCCCTTCTTCCTCCAGCGTCGCCACGACTAGCGTCGAACTCACACCCAGCCGTTCCAGCCGCTGGCGCATGATGTTATCGAACAACTGCCTGGCCCGTTCCCCGCTGATGGGGTCGGTATACAGCACCCCTACGGCCGGACTGCGAATCGGCCGGGCCTGAAGGATTGGTCCTCTTTCTGTAAGTATAGATATTACCGCGTCTAGCTGTGACTTTGCAACAGCAAAAGGAGCGCTTTTCACGGTTGCGACGCGCTGGCCGACTTTGGCGCAGGAAAAATTGAGGGCCGTGGCGATAGCCACGCTGGCGGTAGCGTTGATTTGTTTGAGCAAATCGTCATCCACCAGCACGCAACAGGGCTCGGTGGCGGTCAAATTCGCACGGCCGCCGGACGCCAGCCGGATCTCGATTGCCCCGCACCCGAGTTCTTTCGCAACGGCCATTACCGCCTGATCCTCGCCCACCTCGCCGTCTTCGAGTTCGGTGACGCAGACTTGCTGCAAGCCCTCGGTTTCGAGCAGCCACACGTCGTCATCACTGATCAAGTGTCCTTTGGCGAGGAGTTTCTTTCCACCGGTGCGGAATATGGGGGAGGAAAGAATCCTGCCCATCGACTCTTTCACATGTACAGTAAGTGCTCTCATGGGCCAGTGACCTCTCCCGACGGGCGTTAGACTGTGTACCGATTATACACAGTGTTAGTAGAAAATATGGGGAGAAATTCTCACGGCACGAAGAATCTTTGCGAGAATAGTTTCTGGGCGCCGACGGGAAGCGGTTCAATCAGGGGCTAGTGCTTGAGTTCTGGCAATTGAATCAATATGTTGTCGGGATCGGAGCCGACCGTTAGCACCGGGTCGGGCCGCAGCGCCTTCAGCATTGCGATCTCGTCGCAGCCCTGGAATTTCGGGCATCGAACGCAATCTTTCCAGACTTTCAGAGGAAGTACGCCACGCTCGACTTGGCTAAAACCAAGCCTCTCAAAGAAGCCCGGGACGTAGGTAAAAGCGAAGATCGCATGCAGCTGATTGTCGGCCGCCTCACGCTCCAGCGCCTCTATGATAATGCGGCCTAATCCGCGTGTTTTCAGCGAGGGATCCACGGCCAGGGAGCGCACCTCCGCTGCCGTCGGGGTGTAAAAGTGCAAAGCGCCGCAGGCCACGATTTGAGAGCCGGAACAGGCTACCGTGAAGTCGCGAATGTTCTCGGACATGTCGAATTCCGTGCGCGGAAGCATGATGCCATCAGCGGCGTAGGCATTGATCAGTTTCAGCAAGCTGTGAACGTCCGTCATGGCCGCTTTCCGGACAGCCAGCGTTTCGCCCGCCGCACCCTTGTCTATCCAGGGCAATAAGCTAGCCATGCCGCACCACCTCGCTTGGCTCCGAGATCAGGCGAGTGCCAGCGGCTTCTCCGGCCAGCAGCCGGGCCACGATCCCGGGCTCGGCTCCGGCCGCAATCGCCACTTCCGGAACGCCTTGACGAAGTGCTTCCAGCGCTGCATCCAGCTTGGCGAGCATACCGCCAGTAGCGATCTGGCTTCGTTTTAGCGACACGCATTCGGCCGCTGACAACCGCGGCAGAAGGACCCCGGATCCGTCCAGGACACCGGCTACATCTGTAAGAAACACAAGGCGATCCACCCTCCAGCCGGCCGCGCAGGCGGCCGCCATCTGATCGGCGTTGACGTTAAAGATCCGGCCCTGGCGGTCGCCACCGAGGCACGCAACCACCGGCAGATACCCGTCGGCCGTGAGTAATTCGAGGAGATCCGGATTGGACCGAAAGGGGCGTCCTGTAGCACCCATTCCGACGCCGATTGGTTCAGCTTCTGCCAGCAATCCATCAAGGCCGGTCAGCCCCACAGCGCGGCTTCCGGCGGCGACGAACGCAGCCACCAGTTCCTGGTTCACCGATCCGGCAAGCACTTTCACGACGGCGTCCAGCACCTCAGGAGTGGTCACCCGCAGTCCGTCCACAAACCGGCTTTCGACGCCGCGTTCGGCCAAGTAACGCGTCATGCGCTTGCCGCCTCCATGCACGACGGCGATCTGAATGCCGGCCGCGGCGGCGGCGGTGATATCGCGCGCGAGTCCATCCCGCAATTCCGGCGAATCGAGCAGCGCGCCGCCGATCTTGATCAGCGCCTTCACAGCAGCCCCTCGGTTTCGGGCAGGCCCAGCATCAGATTCATGTTCTGCACCGCCTGACCAGCGGCGCCTTTCCCGAGATTGTCGATCGATGCCACCACCACGGCGCGTCCGGTTGGGGCATCGAACGTCATGCCGATGTCGCAAAAATTCGTGTAGCGGACGGAATGCAGATCGGGAAATTCGCCGGGAGCGTACAAGCGGACGAACGGTTCTCGCGCGTAGCGCCGTTGATAAATGTCCAGCAGTTCCTGGGCGCTGCCCAGGCCGCGTGCGCGGAAGTAAATTGTTTCGAGGATGCCCCGCTCGAGCGGCAGAAGTTGCGCCGTAAAGCTTAGATCGCGCTCCTCGATGCCCGACGTCATCAGGATCTCAGGCACGTGTCGATGCTGAAGAACGGCATATGCGGAGAGGTTGTCCGCCACTTCGCAGAAGCTGGTAGTGAGACTGGGCTTGCGGCCGGCGCCGCTCACTCCGGACTTGGCGTCGCAAACGATGCCGGCGGATAGATCCACCACTCCCGCGGCGATCAACGGCTGGATTGCCAGGTTGGCCGCGGTGGGATAGCAGCCCGGACTGGCGATCAAACGCGCGCCCGCGATTCCCGCGCGGCAGAACTCCGGCAATCCATATACGGCTTCTAAAAGGAGCGCAGGCGCGGTGTGTTCCTCTTGATACCAGCGCCCGTAATTTTCAGCCGTTCCCAGACGGAAGGCGCCGCTGAGATCCACGACGCGGGCGCCCGCATCCAGCATGCCGGGCGCCAATTCCATGGACACGCCAGCGGGTGTCGCCAGGAAAACAACAGCGAGTGACTCGGACTGAACGGACGCGGGAGTAGACGGAGCAGTGGCGAATCGTTTCCGGTCCAGAGGGCGAGGCCGATCGCTTGAATCGCTGCGATGCTCGAGCAGCACCGGCTCGACAGACGGATGCTGAACCAGGATACGGAGAAGTTCCGCACCGCTGTAGCCTCGAAATCCGACAATCCCGGCGCGCAGGCTCATAGACTAAATATTCATGCCTCTGAATAATTATAACATGGGCCGAGTAATGGTAAGCTAGAGAGGACACGGCGGCTGTAGCTCAGTTGGTAGTAGCGCCAGATTGTGGTTCTGGATGTCGTGGGTTCAAATCCCACCAGCCGCCCCATCCCCCACACTGTTTCCTGATTGCTCCCAATTGGTGGTATCCTCCGCGTTGGGACGAGAAGGCTGTTCCTGCGCGCTCGACGCGGGTGAAGTTACAGAAAGAGGGTGTCGGGAATGTCAGTGCCGCCGTTCTTAGATTGGCTGGGTAACAGTGCGCTGGCGCATGCGATGAACGGTCCGGAATGGGCCTTTCCGGTGGTTCAATGCTTTCATTTTTTCGGCCTCGCACTGTTGATTGGAACCATCGCGGTGGTTGACCTGCGGCTGCTAGGCGGAGGCATGCGGCGCCAGTCCCCCGCCGAACTGGCGCAGGATCTCAAGCCCTGGACCAGGATCGGCGTCGTTCTCATGTTGACCACCGGCCCGGCGATGTTCGCAGCCGACCCGGGAGTGTACTATTTCAATCCCGCGTTCCGATTCAAGATACCGTGTCTGCTGCTGGCCATCCTCTATCACTACACCGTCCATCGCTGGGCGGTGAAGCCGGAGGTCGCGCCCATTGCCGCCAAGCTGGCCGCGGTTGTGTCCCTGGCGCTTTGGACGGCGGTTGTGGCGGGCGGACGAATGATCGCATTCACGTAAAACTATGCCTCTTCTTTCGATTTGCGATTGGATCCAAAATACGCAACTCAGCATTGCCATCCGCGAGGGTGCACTGTATTACCCGATCATTGGGGGCGTTCATCTTCTGGCGATCGCTCTCTTCGGCGGAATGCTGCTGGCGGTGGACGTGCGTCTGCTTGGGTGGGGATTGAGAAAGCGGGCAGTGTCGGACGTCGTAGAGGGACTTCGGATATGGAAGCGTGTTGGCTTCGTGGTGGTGGTGGCGAGCGGCGCACTGCTGGCGTGGGCCGAACCTTTGAAGCTGTACCACAGTAAATCGTTTTGGATCAAAATGACCCTGTTCCTGCTGGTTGCCGTGCACGCGCTGGTCTTTCGCCGAGCGGTGTACAGCAATCCAGCCAGATTGGACCAGGCGCCTGCGATTCCCGCGGTTGCCAAACTAGCGGCCGCTTTGTCGCTGGTATTGTGGGCCGGTCTGGTGTTCTCAGGGCGTCTGATCGCATTCGATGCGTAGCGCGGCAAATTTAGAGCCTTTGCACTAAGCTGCCGGGCGTGCGAAAATCGGGTACTGAACCAGAGTGCGCCGGGCGACCAGCCGCGGAAGCAACGAAAAAGGAGAACCGATTATGAAAACCAGGCTAGCCGTTGGGCTTGCCGCCGCCAGTTTGACTTTGGCGGTTGTGCCGGCGTGGGCGCATCACGCCTTCGCGGCGGAATTTGACGCGAAGAAGCCGGTCCACTTTCGCGGAGTGGTGACCAAGGTTGAGTTGATTAACCCGCATACCTGGATCCACCTCGACGTGAAAAACCCGGATGGCACCGTGGCCAATTGGATGTTCGAAGCGGGCAGCCCGAACGTTCTTCTGCGCCGAGGGTTCACCAAAGCCTCCGTGGCGCCTGGCACCGAGGTGATCGTGGACGGATACCAGTCCAAGGACGGGTCGAATCGCGCCAACGGCCGGGACATTACGCTTCCGGACGGCCAAAAACTGTTCCTAGGCTCCACCGGAACCGGCGCGCCCGGCGAAGAAAAGAAGTAAGCTGATTCCAACGTTGTTGCTCGGCCCATAACAAGAGAGGAACGTGACGCCGTGTGGGGCAGGATAGTATCCTGCGGCCGATTAGCAATCGGCCTCTTGCAGGCGAAACCGCCTGCGCCACAAGAGCGGAGTCGTGCTGAGTGAGGACGAAACACAATCATGAACCTTCCGTCGAAATTACTGATCCCCGCGGCCGCTGCAATTGCGGCCTTGTGGCTGGCCGGTGCCGCAGCTCCTCAGCCTGCGCCACAACCGAAACCGAAGAAGGCGGAAGAGGTTTTCAAAAACATCCAGGTGCTCAAGGGAACCTCGGTGGACGATTTCCTCGGGACCATGGGAATCATGTCGGCAGCGGTAGGCTTTGACTGCTCGGAGTGCCATGCCAATGCGGGTACCGACAAAGTAGATTGGGCGGCCGACACGCCGAAGAAGGTGACCGCGCGAATGATGGTCCTGATGGTGGCCGCCATTAATCGTCAGAACTTCGGAGGCCGGCAGAACGTCACGTGCTGGACCTGCCATCACGGGCGTGATCACCCGGCTACCACGCCGCCTTTTGATGTCGTCTACGGCGCAGGTTCCCAGGAGATGGATGACGTCCTGGCAGCTATGCCCGGGCAGCCTTCCGCCGGCGAGATTCTTGAAAAGTACATTCAAGCACTGGGCGGGGCCGAGCGCTTGAACAGGCTCACCAGCTATGTCGCCACGGGCACCAGCTTTGGGTTCGGTGGGTTTGGAGGCGATGGCCAGGTCCAGATTTTTGCGAAAGCTCCGGACAAGCGCACCACGCTGATCGAGTTCAAGTCGGCCACCGGACGCGGCGACAGCATCCGCAGCTACAACGGCCGCGCTGGCTGGATCAAGACGCCCCTCGCAGTCTTAGCGGAGTACGAGCTGACTGGGACTGAGCTGGACGGGGCCAGGGTGGATGCGCTGTTGTCTTTTCCGGGACAGATCAAGCAGGCTCTGAGCAATTTACGCGTCAGCTCTCCGGCCACCATCAGCGATCTTCCCGGACCAGCCGCTCAAACAGCGGGGGATCCGAACAAAGGGATCGGGCAGGATCGTGTAGTCAATGTTGTGCAAGGTACCGGCCCCAATGGCCTTCTGACCACTTTATACTTCGACAAAGTGTCGGGCCTGCTCTTGCGGATGGTACGTTATGGCCGGACGCCGATCGGCCGGGTTCCCACCCAGATCGACTTCGCGGATTATCGGGACGTGGACGGGATAAAGTTCCCGTTCCATTTGATCCTGGCGTGGCTGGACGGGCGAGACGCTATTCAGTTGACGCAGATTCAGACCAATGTCCCGATTGACGACAAGAAGTTCGGCGATCCTGCTTTTGTCAAAGTGCAATAGCCGCTACGGACGCTTGGGCTTCAGGTAATTGTCGCGATACTCCGCGTGGCACGTGACGCAAGATGCGTAAAGGGCGTCGTTCACCGCCCGGACTCCATCCAGATTGTGAGCCTTCGCGGCTTTGTAGGCAGCCGCGCCGGCGTCGATCATCAGCTTGGAATCGGCGATCCAATTGCCTTTGGCGCGTACCCGGCTGGGCATCAATAGCAAATTGCCCGATTCCGCCAGCACAAGCGCCTGGTTGCTCAGGTTGTTCCAGTCCAGGTCCTTGGTGGGCGGATTGCGATCGACATAGAAGATGGCATCCGAGGCCGGGTAGATGATGCTCACCATGAGTTCGCTCATGTTTCCAATGGGCTGGAATGTCGGCGCTTGAGCCATGGCGGCGCTGGCTAAGAGTATCCATCCGACTTTTCGCATAGCGGGGAGTGTATCATGATTTGAGGTCTGTCGACTCTGCCACAGATCCGCAGGGGAATGGAGAGACGATTTGATGCGAATGCAGTTCCGAGGCTGGGCCATGTGGACCAGCGGCATGTTAGCGATGCTCCTGGTAGCGAGTACGCCGATTGTAGCTCAGCAGGTTTACAAGACCCCCAAGGGGCCCGACGGGCATCCCAATTTTAACGGCATCTGGCAGGCCCTCAATACCGCCAATTGGGACCTTCAGGATCACGCCGCGCGCCAAGGGCTGGTGACCGCGGCCGGAACGCTGACCGCCGACCCCGGTGGAATCGGCGTGGTGGACGGCGGCGAAATTCCGTACCTGCCGGCCGCTCTCGAAACGAAGAAGAAGAATTTTCAAAATCGGTTGAGTCTCGATCCGGAGATCCGGTGCTACCTGCCTGGCGTGCCGCGGGCCAACTACATGCCGTATCCGTTTCAGATTTTCCAGAGCGCAAAGGCTATTTTCTTCGCCTATCAGTACGATGGCGCAGTGCGCAATATTTTTCTGAAGGATCCTGGTCCCGCTCCGGCCGATTCCTGGATGGGGCAATCGTACGGCAAGTGGGACGGCGACACGCTGGTGATTGACGTGACCGCCCAGGATGAGCGGACCTGGCTGGACCGTTCGGGTAACTTCCACAGCGATGCCTTGCACGTAGTGGAACGCTACACCTTGATTGGGCCGGACGTCCTGTCTTACGAAGCCACCCTTGAAGATCCGAAAGTGTTTTCTAAGCCGTGGAAGATCAAGATGCCGCTCTATCGTCACGTAGAGAAGGGCGCGCGCTTGATTGAGTTCAAGTGTGTCGAATTCGTCGAAGACCTGCTGTACGGCGATTTCACCAAGAAACCGAAGTGAGCAAACAGCACTAGCGAGGTTGTATGTACTATCGATCGTTCCTCTTCGTAAGCGCGCTGAGTTTGACGTTTACGGCGCTCCTCCCGGCGCAGACGCCGGCGGCAAAATCCAAATCAAAGAACTGGACGGCTCCCCGCACACCGGATGGGAAGCCCGATCTGCAGGGCGTCTGGACCAATGCCACCATCACTCCGATGGAGCGACCCAAAGACCTGGCCGGCAAGCCGACGCTGACCGACGCCGAAGCGGCAGCCTATGAGAAGGCGAATGCCGAAGAGCTCCAGAAGCAGGATGGCCAGTCCGATGGTCCGCTGATTGCCGCCGCCGGTTCGTCCGGCACGGGCGGCTACAATGTCCTGTTCGTCGACCGGGGAACGGAACTGGCCCGGGTGGACGGCGTGAAGCGGACGTCGCTGATCATCGATCCCCCGGATGGCCGAATGCCGCCGTTGACACCCGAGGCGCGGCAGCGGAACGCCGGCATGATGCGTAGCTTCAATAACTACGACAGCGTGAAAACCCGTCCTCTTTCGGAGCGATGCATCATCGGATTTGGTTCAACCTCGGGGCCGCCGATGCTGCCGGTGCTTTATAACAACAACTACGAGGTTGTTCAAACTCCGGACCATGTGATGATCCTGGTGGAGATGGTCCACGATGCACGAATCGTTCGCCTCAACAGCACCCACGCGCCGGCTAACGTTCGTCAATGGTTTGGCGATTCCATTGGCCATTGGGAAGGTGACACGCTGGTGGTGGATACCACCAACTTCACGGATCGAACCCGGTTCCGGGGCTCTTCTGAAAATCTACACGTCGTGGAGCGCTTCACTCGCGTGGACCCCAGCACCATTCTTTACAGGGCTACCATTGACGACCCAACCACGTTCACCAAAGCCTGGACCATCGAGTTTCCCTTCGTTGCGACGAAGGGGCCAGTTTATGAGTATGCTTGTCATGAAGGCAACTATGCGATGACCGACATTCTGGGCGGTGCTCGCAAGGCGGAGCAAGAGTCGCAACACAAGTAGGGACGATCAAAATGAGCTATCGAAGGATTCTATTGGCGGGCGCGCTGGCACTGGCGTCCACGGTTCTTCTACCGGGCCAGACCAAGACGAAAAACTGGAGCGTTCCCCGCACTCCGGACGGCAAGCCCGATCTGCAAGGTGTGTGGACCAACGCGACCCTTACTCCGATGGAACGGCCGGCTTCCGTGGCGGGCAAACCCACGTTGACCGACGCCGAGGCGACGGCTTGGGAGCAACACTCCGCCGATG
>JALYHQ010000068.1 GCA_030776455.1 Acidobacteriota bacterium
GCTTTCCTGCTACGCCTTGGGCTTGGCCGGATACTCTGCGCTCAAAGTTCTCAATCCCGCCTTCTACGCGCTCCATGACGCTCGCACGCCCATGCTCGTGAGCCTGCTTTCCATCGCCGTAAATTACCTAACCGCCAGTCTCGCGTTTCGATATACCGGCCTCGGGTTTGCCGGCCTTGCCCTCTCCACCGCCGTGGTCGCCATTTTCGGAGCGGTGGCGCTGTTTTTGATTCTCCGCAATCGCGTTCGCGGCATCTACGGCCGCGATCTTCTCGACAGCGTTTGGAAAATCGTCGCGGCGTCCGCTGTCATGGGCGCGGCCGTTCTGCTCTCCAGCCGCTACATTCAGGCTTGGCTCGGCCCCACCCGCCTGGGACAGCTGACCGAGCTCGCCATCTCTATTCCTGTAGGCCTTTTGGTCTTCTACGCGGCCTGCCGCCTGCTTCGCGTCAGCGAACTTGATCTGGCCGGCCGCGCCTTGGCGAATCCACTGTCGCGCCGGGCTCCTAATTCGCAGCAGGATAATTCGGCGCCGTAATCGCCTTTCGAATTTCGGCCCACGGCGCCCCGATCATCGATCAGCCGGTCGGCAAAACCAGCCCTAGCGCTCGCCGCATGCAAGGAAGCAATTTGATTACCAAGATATCTGTGTAATATGATGTCTTGGTATGCCCAAAATCGATGCTCTTCGGGGATCGCTCGATCTGCTGGTGCTGAAGATTCTCTCCCGGCGGCCAGGGATGCATGGATATGCGATCACCACTGCGATCCAGGAGATGTCGGGCGAAGTGCTGCGGGCCGAGGAAGGGTCGCTGTATCCGGCGCTGCACCGCATGGAGGAGGCCGGCTGGCTGCGCGCGCACTGGATCACGAAAGAGACCGGGCGCCGGGCTCGGCTTTACGAACTGACGCGCACGGGCAAGAAGCAGCTGCTGGCCGAGGAATCGCGCTGGCAATCGGTCACGGCGGCGGTGAATCGTGTATTGAGGATGGCCTGATATGGCGTTGTGGACGCGCATCGCAAATGCATTTCGCGGGGAGCGGCTGACGCGAGAGATCGCCGAAGAGCTGGAGTCGCACGTCGAGGAAGGGGTTGCACAGGGGCGCGACTTGGCGGAGGCGCGGCGGGCGCTGGGCCCGGCGCTGCGGCACACCGAGACCAGCCGCGACGTACGCGTGGCTGTGTGGCTGGACTCGCTGCGCGCCGATGCCGTCTTCGGCTGGCGGCAACTGGCGAAGCGCAAGGCGACCTCGGCTGCGGCGATTCTTTCGCTTGGCCTGGCAATGGGGGCGTGCACCGCGGCATTCCGTCTGATAGACGCCATTCTGCTCAGGCCTCTGCCCGTGGCCGAGCCGGGCCGGCTGTACGGCGTTTTCCGCCAGGCGAGGGATCGCGACGGCAAAACAGGAACCAGCGACGTCTGGGCTTATCCGGCGTTTCGCCGGATGCGCGAGGCGGTGCGGGACCAGGCCGAGTTGCTTTCCATTGGCTACGCGGAGCGACGCGATATTACCTGGCGCTTTGACGCGGAGATCGAGAAAGCCGAGGTGCAGTACGTCTCGGGCTGGATGTTCAGCACGTTCGGCCTGCGGCCCGAACTGGGACGCCTGTTCAGCGAGAACGACGACTTGCGTCCGGATGGCCATCCCTATGCGGTGATCTCTCACGACTACTGGACGCGGCGCCTGGGGCAGGAGCCGAACGCGGTGGGGCGCACTTTCCACATCGGCGAACGGATCTTCGAAATCGCCGGCGTGGCCGAGCCGACTTTCGCCGGCACCGAACCCGGAACGGTTACCGACATCTTTCTGCCTTCGATGATGGAACCGCGCGTGTTGCGCGACGACTGGAAGTGGACGCGAATAATGGCGCGGCTGAAGCCGGGATCGGTGCCCGAGTTATTGCGGGCCCGGCTGCACGCGGTTTCCCGATCCTTCGAAGAAGACCGCGCTAAAGAGTTCACCGGCATGTCGCGCCAGGACATCGAGCGATTCCTGGATCAAACCGTGGTGCTGGCGCCTGCGGCTGGAGGCCTGTCCGACATACAGCACGATTACCGAGTGGCCCTGGTGACCTTGGGAATCCTGGTGGCCGTGGTGCTGCTGATTGCATGCGCCAACGTGGCCAATTTGATGACGGCGGTGGCGGCGACGCGCCGGCGGGAGATGGCGCTGCGGGTTTCCATTGGCGCGGGAAGGCGGCGGCTCGTGCAACTGGTGCTGGCGGAAAGCGCGTGGATCGGGCTGCTGGCCGCGGCGGCGGGATTGGGTTTCGCGTGGTGGGCGGCACCGTTCGTGGTCAGCCGGCTGAATCCTCCGGATAACCCCGTGCGGCTGGCGCTTCCGGCGGACTGGCGGGTGCTGGTATTCGGCCTGGCGCTGCCCATGGCGGTGACGCTGCTGTTCGGTCTGGCACCGGCGCTGCGCGCATCCGCAATCCGACCCGCGGACGCTCTGCGTGCCGGCGCCGCCTCGGGCTCCCAGCGGCGACTCATGCGGGCGCTGGTGGCGGTTCAGGCGGCCTTCTGCATCATGGTCTTGTTCGTCGGAGGGCTGTTCGCGACCACGCTGGACCGCTTATCTCATCGGCCGATCGGTTTTTCGGCACCAGGGCTGGTCACGCTGGATGCGGTTGCGCAGCGGCCGCAACCGTCAATTTTCTGGGAGCAGGTGGTGGATCGTCTGCGGACCGTACCCGGTGTGGAAACCACGGCGCTGGCGGAGTGGCGGCTATTGGGCGGAGGAAGCTGGAACGGATTCGTTTCCGTGAATGGCGCCCCGCCCGGTGTGGAGCTGGGATACTTCCTGCGCATCTCGCCGGGATGGATGGCCGCCATGAAAATTCCGCTGGTGCGGGGACGCGACTTCCGGGATACCGACACCACTCCCGGGTCGGCCATCGTGAGCGAAGCTTTCGCCAGGCAGTTTTTGGGTGGCGAGAACCCGATTGGGAAGCGCTTCAGTAAAGGTAGCCTCGCGTTTCAGGTAGTGGGCGTGGCGCGCGATGTTCCTTATCGCGACATTCATGAGCCGAACCTGCCGGTGGCGTATATTCCGTTTAGGTCAGTGGACGAGCGGGGATCGCAGGTGCCGTTCGGCAGGGCGACGATCATCGTGCGTACGACCGGGAGTCCCGGCGCGGCACTGTTGTCCAGCCTGCGGCGCGAGGTGCCGCGAGCAAGGCCGGGGTTCTACGTGAGCGACGTTCACACAATGGAGGACCTGGTTCAGGCGCAGACGATTCGCGAGCGGCTGCTGGCGATGCTGGCGCTGTTCTTCAGCGCGGTGGCGCTGCTGCTGGCGGGGGCGGGATTGTATGGCGTGCTGGATTACTCGGTGCTGCAGCGGCGGCGGGAAATCGGGATTCGCATGGCGATTGGTGCGCAGGCGGCGGCCATTGCGCGTCTGGTCACAGGCGATGTGATGGCGATGGTGGCGGCGGGCGCGGGCGCGGGATTGACGCTGGGTTTGGCGTCCGTGCGCTATATTGCTTCCCTGCTCTATCAGGTGAAGGGCACCGACACGCTGGCGCTGGCGATTCCGGCGGCGGCGCTGGTGAGCGTGTCGCTGGTGGCCGCGCTGCCGGCGGTGATGCGCGCGGCGAAGGTGGATCCGGCCGCGATGCTGCGGGCAGAGTAAAGCCAGTATTTAGCGGACGTACAGAAACATGGTGTGCGAGCGCCCCCGCATGTCATGCAGATTGGAGGTGGCAGCCAGCAGATCACTGCGACGAGTTTCGAGGTGGTGCAGGGAGTTGGACACGGGGGTTCTTTCTGGAAGTATTATATACTTCCAGATAATATCGTCAAAGAAAGAGGCCGGTCCATCCGGCCACTTCTATGTCGCACACCCTCGCCGCATACTCTATGCCTACCTCTCGCGCCGGAAATGTTAACATCATGGAATAGATGACCGATGAGATTCAGCTGGTCACCCGCTTGCAATCGCTGGACTTCAGGATTGCTGAGCTGGAGCGGGAAGTAGCTGCCTTACCCAAGCACATCGCGCAAATCGAAAAGGCCCTCGATTCGCACCTCCGCCGCCTGGAAGCCGATCGCGCTGCCCTCGCCGCTAATCAAAAGGAGCGCAAGCAACTCGAGGACGACGTCAAGGTGGAGAACCAGAAGATCTCCAAACTTCGCGATCAGATGCTCGGCGCCAAGACTAACGAGCAATATCGCGCGTTCCAGCACGAAATAAGTTTTTGTGAAGCTACCATCCGCAAGGCCGAGGATCGCACGCTCGACCTCATGGCCGAATCCGAGCCGCTCGATGCCAACGTGAAAAAGGCCGAGGCCGCGCTCAAGGAAGAAAAGCAGCAGGTGGACGCCGAAAACGCGCAAGCCCGCGAGCGCACCGCCATCGATCAAAAGCAGCTCGACGACATGAAGGCCGAACGCCACCAGTTAGTGGCTGTCATCAGGAAGCCCGTCTACTCCGCTTACGAACGAATTCGCAAGAAGTGGCGCGGCGGCTCGGCCGTCGCCGAAGCCAAAGATGGCCGCTGCTCCGCTTGTCAGATCCTGCTGCGCCCGCAGTTCTTTCAGGATCTGCGCAACAGCGGAGAGATGATGTTTTGCGAAAGTTGCGGCCGCATTCTGTTCTACAATCCCCCCGTCAGCTTCGAAATGCACGTCGCCGTTCACCCCCAATAGCTTTGTGGCGCACGCACTTTTCGGTGCCGCGTTCACACTCCTGTGAACACCCTGCGTTACCATTCTTGATAATGCTGCGCGCCGCGCTCCTCTGCCTCCTTTTTTCAGCTTTCTCACCCGCGCAGACCATCATCCGCCTCGGCACACTGGTCCCCAAAGGCTCGCGCTGGGACGAAATCCTGCTCAACATGGGCGAAGAGTGGAAAAAGGAATCTGGCGGCAAGATCGAGCTGAAAATTTATCCCGGCGGCGAACAGGGCGACGAGCCCGAAATGGTCCAGAAGCTTCGCATCAAGAAGCTGCAGGCCGTCGCGCTCTCAGGCGCAGGTCTCAGCGGCATCGATGCAGCCGTCGCAGCCTTGCAGATTCCCATGATGCTCTCTTCTTATGAAGAGCTGGATTATGTCCGCGACCACATCTCCGGCCGCCTTGAGAAAGGCCTCGCGCAGCGCGGCTTCATCGTGCTGAACTGGGGCGATGCCGGCTGGATTCACTTCTTCACCAAGCAGCCCGCTTCGCGTCCCGACGATATTCGCCGCATGAAGCTGTCCGTGCTGCAAGGCGACACTGCCACCTTCCAGCTCTACAAGGCCAACGGTTTTCAGCCCGTTTCCCTCGCCGCCACCGACATTCTCACCGGACTTCAAACCGGACTCATCGACGCCTTCCAGGCGCCTCCACTGCTCGCTCTCAGCAACCAATGGTTTGGCGGCGCAAGAAACATGCTCGATATTCAATTCGCGCAGCTCGTCGGCGCAACCATCGTCTCCAAAGACGTCTGGGACAAAATCCCCGCGCCCGTGCAAAAGGAAATGCTGCAATCGGCTCACACCGCCGGCGTTGCCCTGCGCGATGAAATTCGCAAATCGGAGGTGAGCTCCATCCCCTTGATGCAGCAGTTCGGCTTGAACGTCGTGCATGCCGACCCCAAGGCGGCTGCCGAATGGCGCCAGCTCGCCGAAAGCATCTGGCCCAAGCTGCGCGCGAGCGTGGTTCCGGCCGACCTGTTCGAAGAAGTGAAGCGCCTGCGCGACGAGTTTCGCAAAACACATCCCCAAAGCCCTGAACCCAGGTGAGCGCCACCCTTCCGCCCGATACCTCCGCCCCCGCCACGCCTCTTCAGATCTTCG
>JALYHQ010000069.1 GCA_030776455.1 Acidobacteriota bacterium
CCGCAAGGATTTCACCATTGATGGCGTGCATGTCATTGAAGCCGCCGCCCATCACGCCGACGCTATCCTGCTTATCGCCGCCATCCTCACCGAAACCGAGCTCCGCAACTTCCGCGAGCTTGCTGAACAGTACCGCATGGCCGCTCTCGTCGAAGTCCACGATGAAGACGATCTCCGTCTCGCCATTGCCTCGGGCGCGCGCATCATCGGAGTCAACAATCGCAACCTGCACACCTTCGACGTGAACCTCGAAACGTCACTGCGCCTCGCTCCGCAAATTCCCACGGGCGTGACCCGAATCGCCGAGAGCGGCATCCATACCGCCGCCGATATTAGCCGCCTGCGCGCCGCCGGATATCACGGCTTCCTGGTGGGCGAGCGGCTCATGACATCGCCCGACCCCGCCGCCGCCCTGCGAGAGCTGCTCTCATGATGGTCAAAGTCTGCGGCATCACCACCCAAGCGGACGCGCTGGCCGCCATTGAGGCCGGAGCGCACGCCATCGGCTTCAATTTTTACCGCGACAGCCCGCGCTACATCGCTCCCACCGGCGCGGCCCTCATCGCCGAAAAACTTCCCGCCGAAATCATCAAGGTTGGCGTCTTCGTGGACGAAACCGACGAAACCATCGCGCGCATCGGTATCCAGGTTGGGCTCGACGTCGCGCAGGTTCACGGCGCCGCCTCATCCTCCACGTTGCGCGTGTGGCGCGCCTGGCCCGTGACCGGCGACAGCGACATTAGCATGCTGGAAGATCCCGTCGCCGAGGCGTTCCTGCTCGACGGGTTCACCCGCGGCCTCCATGGCGGCACCGGCACGACTTTTCCATGGATGCTGGCACGTGATGTACCGAAAAAAATCATAGTTGCCGGAGGTCTCGACGAAAACAACGTCGAAAAGGCCATTGAGCAGGCGCGGCCCTGGGGCGTGGATGCCTGCTCGCGGATCGAAGCCTCCCCCGGAAAAAAGGACCACGACAAAATGCGTAAATTCATCGCCGCCGCGCTTCGGAGCGGCCTGTGACCCCCCAGCAGCCCGACCCGCGCGGCCACTTTGGACCCTACGGCGGACGCTTTGTCCCCGAAGTTCTTATGGGGCCGCTGGAAGAACTCGAGCAGGCCTATCTGGAAGCCCGGCACGATTCCGGCTTTCAAACCGAGCTGAAGGATCTGCTCGGGAATTACGCGGGCCGTCCGACTCCGCTTTATTATGCGAAGCGCTTGAGCGAGGATTTGGGCGGGGCGCGCATCTTCATCAAGCGCGAGGATCTGCTGCACACCGGCGCGCACAAGATCAACAACTGCCTGGGCCAGGCCCTGCTCGCGCGACGCATGGGCAAGCGGCGCATCATCGCCGAAACCGGAGCCGGCCAGCACGGCGTAGCCACCGCCACTGTCTGCGCTCTCTTTGGCCTGGACTGCACGGTGTACATGGGCGAAGAAGACATGCGCCGCCAGAAGCTCAACGTGTTCCGCATGCGCTTGCTGGGCGCGAAAGTGGTGGGCGTTTCCACCGGCAGCCGGACGCTGAAGGACGCCATCAGCGAAGCCTTGCGCGACTGGGTCACCAACGTGAATGACACGTTTTATCTGCTCGGCTCGGCCCTCGGCCCGCATCCTTATCCCATGCTGGTTCGCGATTTCCACCGCGTGATCGGCGAAGAGACCCGCGCCCAGATTCTCGAGCGCGAGCATCGCCTGCCCGACGCCATCTTCGCCTGTGTCGGCGGCGGCAGCAACGCCATCGGGATGTTCCATCCCTTCCTGGACGACACCGGCGTGCGCCTCATCGGGGTCGAAGCCGGCGGACGGGGCGCCGAGCTCGGCCTGCACGCCGCGCGATTCTCCGGCGGCGCCCCGGGCGTGCTGCACGGCGCTTACAGCTATTTGCTGCAGGATCAGGAAGGCCAGGTGTCGCTGACGCATTCAGTCTCGGCCGGGCTCGATTACGCACTGGTGGGTCCCGAGCACGCCTGGCTGCGCGATCAAGGCCGCACCGAATACGTCTCCTGTAATGACGCCCACGCGCTTGAGGCCGCCAAAACACTCTCCCGCACCGAGGGCATCATTCCCGCCCTGGAATCGGCGCACGCCGTGGCCGAAGCTATCCGCCGCGCCCCGCTCGCGCACGGCGACCTGTACGTGATCAACCTCTCCGGCCGCGGCGACAAGGACACCGACATCTACCGCGAAAATCTTAAGGAGCTCGATGAGCCAGACCAGAATCGGCCGACTTTTTGAGCGCCTGCGCGCCGAGCAGCGCGCCGGTCTCATCGCCTACATCACCGCCGGCGACCCATCGCTGGACCGCACCGTCGACATCGTGGCCGCTCTCGAACGCGGCGGCGTCGATCTCATCGAACTGGGCGTCCCGTTCTCCGATCCCATCGCCGACGGTCCCGCCATCCAGGCGGCGGCCGATCGCGCCCTGAAAGCCGGCGCCAATGTGCACGGCATCCTCGATGTCGCCAGCCGCATCCGCCAGCGCTCGGAAATTCCGCTGCTGTTATTCACCTACATGAATCCGGTGTTGCGCTATGGCCTGGGCCGTCTGGGCCGCGAGTGCGCCGCCCGCGGCATTGATGGCTGCCTGCTCATAGATCTCAGCGTGGACGAAGCCGAGCGCTACGTGCAAGCCATGCGCTCGCTCAACGTGGATACAGTTTTCCTGGCCGCGCCCACCAGCACGCCGCGCCGCCTGGATCTGGTGGCGAAGTACTCCAGCGGCTTCGTGTACCTGGTGTCGCGAACGGGCGTCACGGGCGTACGCGAATCCGTTTCCGACGGCGTCGCGCCGCTGGTGACATCCATGCGCGCCGCCACTTCCCTGCCCCTCGCGGTCGGCTTCGGCATCTCCAGCGCCGAACAGGTCCGCGCGGTGGGCGAGGTCGCGGATGCGGTGGTGGTGGGCAGCGCGATTGTCCGCGTGGTCGAACAATACGGCTCCAGCCCGGAGCTCGAAGACCGGCTGGAATCGTTCGCCCGCGAGCTTGCGGGTGGTTTACCATCGAAGGACCGATGAGCATGGAACAACTCGCGGATTGCCGCCGCCGCATCGACGCGGTGGACCTCCGGATCCTGGAGTTGTTGAATGAGCGCACGCGCATCGTCGAAGAAATCGGCCGCATCAAGCAACAACTAGCGCTTCCGATTTACGAACCTCGCCGCGAGGACGAAGTGTATCGCAACGTGTTCACCAACAACGCCGGCCCGCTGACCCCCGAAGCCTTGAAACGCGTTTTCGAGCGTATCATCGACGAAATGCGCACGGTGCAGCGGGACAAGATGGGCGGGCGGTAACTCAAACACGGATCAAAGTCAGTACCTGGAGTTTCCACACTTTTTCAAACGCACAAGCTAAAAGCATGTGCCACCGCGGGCCAAGTCTGTAGCACCTGGTGGCATATGCTTTAGCTTGTGCGCCTGCGCATCACCACAACACCGACTTATCGATACTCCCCAACGACGGCCGCCCCAAGAGCGCCATGGCCATCTCCAGTTCCGTTCGCAGAATCTCCACTACCCGCCGCACTCCATCCGCTCCCGCAACCCCCAGCCCGTACAAATACGGCCGCCCGATCTGCACCGCCGCCGCCCCCAGCGCAATCGCCTTCACCACATCGGTCCCGCGCCGGATTCCGCCGTCCACCAGCAGCGGCATACGACCCGCGACTTTCTCCACCACCAGCGGAAGCGCATCGATGGTCGCCGGCACGGTATCCAGATTCCGCGCCCCATGGTTCGATACGATGATGCCGCTGGCGCCCTCGGTCACCGCCCGCGACGCGTCATCGGGATTCAAAATTCCCTTCAACAAAACCGGCGTCTTCGCGAATGCGCGCAGCCAGCCGATATCTTTCCACGTCAGGCTCGGATCCAGATAATCCTTGCCCTTCAGATTCGGCAGTTCGCGATCGGGCAGCTCGCCTCGCGACCGCGCCTCGCGATTGCGCATGCCGAACGTGGGCGAGTCCACGGTTACGCACAGCGCCCGGCAGCCGGCCGCTTCCGCGCGCTGCACCAGATCCCGCGTGAACTCGCGATCCCTCTGTATGTAGAGCTGGAACCAGACCGGGCCCGTGGCCGCCCGCGCCACCTCTTCCACGCGCTTTGACGCGCTGCTGCTGATCGCCAGCAGCGCCTTCGCCGCGCCCGCGCCGCGAGCGGTTTCCAGATCGCCGTCGGGCACGATCAGCCCTTGTCCTCCCGTCGGCGCCAGGATAATCGGAAATGGCAGTTCCAGCCCGAACAGCTTCACGCGCGTGTCGATCCTCGAAACATCCACCAGCACGCGCGGCTTCAGCCGGATCTTCTGATACGCCTCGCGATTCCAACGCAGCGTTATTTCGTCCGCCGCCCCGCCTTCAATGCGATCCCACGCCGCCACGGGCACCCGCCCGTGCGCGGCCGCTTCGTAGTCCGCAATCGACAGCAGCCGGTCAATGACCTGCTGCGCGCGCAACAGCGGACTCGCCAGGAGACCCGTCAGCAAGGTTCGCCGCTGCACTATAGCTCCTTGTAGAAAAATACCGTCGCATGCGGCCGCCGCTCTGCGTCCAGAGCGAACCCGGGAATTACCCCCGCTTCCACATATCCCAGCGCGCGATATAAGTGTTCCGCCGCATCGCCCTGTTTCGTATCCAGCACCAGCAGCGACCTTGCGTGCGCTTGCGCGGCCTCTTCCGCCGCCTCCATCAGCCGCCGCCCGATCCCCCGCCGCCGTTCCGCGCTATCCACCAGCAGCTTCATCACCTCCGCGCGATGCCACCCGTTGGGACGTGATTCCAGCTCCAGTTGTACCGTCCCGGATAGCCGACCCGTCTCCCAGGCCGCCAGCAGGATGCGCGTGCGGCGCCGGATCGCCTGCGCCACCTCGCGCCAGTATGCCCGCGCTTCCTCCGGCCCCAGCGGCGGCATAAAGCCCACCGACGATCCCCCGTTCACCGAATCGCGCAGCACTTCGATGAACGCCTCCATTTCACGTTCCAACCCAGTGGCTTCCACTCGCGTTATTTCAAGCATGCCGCACCCTATAATGTAAAGGTCTTACGCAATGAAAATCTCGGCCACGATCATCACCCTGAACGAGGAGCGCAATATCTCGAGGGTGATCGAGAGCCTGCGCTGCTGTGATGAGGTGGTGGTGGTGGACAGCGGCTCAATTGACCGCACCGTTGAAATCGCCTCGCGCCTGGGCGCGCGCGTCATCGAGGGGCCCTGGCGCGGGTATGCCGGACAGAAGAATTACGCCTCCGAAAACGCGGCGAATGACTGGGTGCTTTCTCTGGACGCCGACGAATCGGTGAGTGAAGCACTCGAAGGCGAGATCTGGCAGATCAAGAAGAACGGGCCGCAATTCGAGGCCTACACCATGCCGCGCCTGGCCCAATACCTGGGACGCTGGATTCTGCATTCCGGCTGGTATCCCGACCGCAAGATCCGCCTTTTTGACCGCCGCCGCGCGCGCTGGGTAGGCAAGTACGTTCACGAATCGGTGGCCGTCGACGGCCGCGTGGGGCATCTGAAATCCAATATTCTTCACTTCACGTGCGACTCGCTCTCAGAGCATCTCAAGACTCTGGATCGCTACACTACTCTCGCCGCCGAACAGCTCATCGATCAAAAAACCAAGATCGGCTGGTCCCAGCTGGTGCTCAATCCGCCCTGGACCTTTTTCAAAACCTACGTTCTGCAGCGTGGATTTCTCGACGGCGTGGAAGGCCTCGCGATAGCGCAGATGGCCGCTCAGTACAATTTTCTGAAATACGCGAAGGCCAAGAACATGGGCCCGCGCCGTTGAATGCGGACGCTGCACCTCGATACCGGATCTGAAATGCGCGGCGGCCAGTGGCAGGCGCTGCATCTGATTCGGGGGCTGGTGGATCACGGTCACTCCGCGCGGCTGCTGGCGCCAGTCGGGTCGCCTTTGCTCGAAGCCGCCCTCGCCCAGCGGCTGGATGCCGCGCCTCTGCAATTTCATCGGATGCTGAGCGACGCCCGCCGCGCCGATCTGATTCACGCCCACGATGCCCACGCTCACACGCTGGGCCTCTTCGCGCCGGCACCGCTGGTGGTTGCGCGCCGCGTCGCATTCCCGCTGCGCCACAGCCTCGCGTCCCGCTGGAAGTACACCCACGCCGCGCACTATATCGCCGTCTCAGAGTATGTGAAACAAGTTCTAATCGCCTCCGCGGTTCCGGACACGGAGATTTCGGTGGTCTATGACGGCGTCCCCATTCCACCGCGCTCGGAATCTCGCGACCGCGAGCACATCCTGGCCCTCGATTCTGAAGATCCCGGCAAAGGCCGGCGCCTGGTGGAAGCCGCCGCGAAGATTGCCGGCGTTCCCGTTCGCTTCAGCGATCACCTGCTGCGCGATCTGCCTCAAGCCGCGATTTTCCTCTACATTTCCAGCCTCGAAGGCCTTGGTTCGGCCGCTTTGCTGGCCATGGCCTGCGGCGTCCCCGTAATCGCTAGCCGTGTCGGAGGTCTGCCGGAAATCGTCGAGAACGGCGTTACCGGAATCCTTATCGACAATGACCCCGAGGCAATCGCGGTGGCGCTGGTTCATATGCAAGAGGATCGTGGCCTCTCTCAGCGCCTGGCCGCTCGCGCGCAAGCTCTGGTAGAACGAAGGTTCACCACGGAGCACATGGTTTGTAATACCATCGCCGTTTACGAAAGGATTCTCGCTACGTGTTAGAAGCGCTGCTGGCCGCTCTCGCCGGTTTGTTGATCGGCAGCTTCCTCAACGTCTGTATTTACCGCCTCCCGCTGGATCTCTCGGTAGTCGCCCCGCGCAGCTTCTGCCCCGGCTGCGATAAGCCCATCGCCTGGTATGACAATGTTCCGCTGCTCAGCTATGCCATTCTGAAGGGCCGCTGCCGCCAGTGCCACGAGCGAATTTCCTGGCGCTACCCGCTGGTGGAGCTGCTCACGGCCGCGGCCTTCTTCTATTCGGTCTACCGCCTGGGCCTGACACCCGCGGGCATCAAGTTCTGCTTGTACGGCGCCATCCTCATTACGCTGATCTTCTCCGATCTCGAGGAACAGATTCTGCCCGACGAGTTCACCAAGGGCGGCACGGTCGCCGGCGTGCTCTTTGCGTTGTTCGTCCCGCTCCCACCTGGCTTGATGACCCTGTTCATCCCGCCGTCGGCCGGCCAGCGGGTGCACTCCGTCTCGGAATCCATCTTCGCCGCCGCCTTCTGCGCCGGCGCATTGTGGCTGGTGGCCACCCTGTATGAAAAAGTCCGTCACCGGGAAGGCCTGGGCTTCGGCGATGTGAAGATGGTGGCCATGATCGGCGCCTTCGTCGGCCTGCAGGCCGCGATGCTGACGCTCATCGCCGGCTCGCTGCTAGGCTCCGTTGTCGGCCTGCTGTACATCTGGATCACCGGTAAGGACGCCAGCACCTATGAGCTCCCCTTTGGCAGTTTCCTGGGCATCGCCGCGTTAGGCGTGGCATTCTTCGGCGAACCGGTGTTGGGTTGGTATGTTCACCTGGGGCGTTAGCCTTGTGGGGCAGGTTAGTAACTGGGGGCCGATTAGCAATCGGCCCTGCACGGCCCCACCAACGATTCCCGTTGTCGGAATCACGCGGCGCATCTAATACCGCGGAACGCCCTGATCGATCTCGATACTCCACCTGTCAATCCCGCCGGTCATGCTCTGGGCATTGGGCACGCCGTTCTGCCTCAGCCAATGCGCCACCTGCAGGCTACGCACGCCGTGATGGCAGATCACCACGACATCGCCTTCATCCGAATAGCCCTCGATCTTCTGTAGCTGCGCGGGAACCGTGCGCATGGGAATCAGCTCCGCCGATTCGATGCGCGCCTGCTGAAACTCGGCGGGTTCACGTACGTCGATGAGCGACAGCTTCTCGCCCGCGACCATTCGCTGCTTCAGTTCGGCGGGCGTGATTTCGAGCTTCGTCATCTCGATACTCATGATACGATGCCCGCATGAAATCGCTCACTCGGGTTGAGGTCGCGGTGGCGTGCATTTCATTCGCCGGAATCTTCGTCGTCGGAATCGCCGGGAAACTCCTGCCGGCGATGCAGAGCGCGGTCCCAGTCCTGATACTTCTGCTTTTCTTCCTGTTCGGATTCGCCTGCATCGGACTGATGATCCATGCGTTCATCGCGTTGCAGGCGGCATCGGCAATGCCGGCCTTCCCATGGTCAGGTTCTTGCGCGAGCATGAGCGAGGCGTCACTTACGGCGCGTGGGGTTTTCTCGGCGTTGGGGGTGCTCATTGCCGCCCGTTTGCGTTGCACGACATGGGTCTCGAATTCAAACTGCCCGTCGCCAAGGCCAAGGGCCTGCTGGTGGCGGATATCGGCATGACTCTCGATGAGGTTCAGCGACGCTCCACCATCCGACTCGCGAAGACATTTACCGATCCCTCCGGCCAGACGTACTGTATCGGCCGGATCGTATTTGATTACCAGATGAACGATTCGGCGATTCGCTTCCCGCGATCGCGGTATTACTGGATGACCACCGCTAAGCACGATCCGCACTTGAATGCGCTGAATATTGGAATCACACCCGAGAAACTTCCGCGGTCGGAGTTGAACGCGTTCCGGCGCAGCATAAGGCAAGCGCTGAAGGATGATGGCTGGGTGCCCGGCCACTTCGTCTACACGAAGGAAGAGGACATTCACCTGGTCGGCGGCCGGACCACTGGCGATGGGCGCTATTGGTTGAAGCACGACACGCTGCTGATCTTCGAGGAGAATCGCATGGACGACCAAAAGCCCGGCGAAGATCGGGCGACAGCCGGCCAGTGGATTCTTTACATCGACCTGCGCCCGCGCGATCACGAGCCGAAGCTGGTGTTTGAGGCGTCGGCGTGGACAGGAGAGTAGCCCAGAAGGTTGTGACAAAAGCCTTGACAATGTTCCCACATTCATGATTGACTAGATCATTCAAGTAAGTGAACAAACCAAGCTCAGACACGAAAGATCGCATCCTCGAATCCGCCCGCTATCTCTTTTGGGAACAAGGGTATGCAGCCACCGGGATGGCTGACATTCTGAAGCGCGCCAAAGCCAATAGCGGCAGCTTCTACCACTTCTTCGACAGCAAGGAAGCCCTGCTTCTGGCGGTCCTGGATAGCTATCTTGGCGGGCTCGAGCCCATCGTCATACGGCCGGTTTGCGAAAACGAACCCAACCCCCTGGATCGTATTTTCGCGATGCTCGCGGGTTACCGCGATCGACTGCTCCAGACCGAGTGCCGCTATGGCTGTCCGCTGGGGCGCCTCGCCCTTGAGATCGACGCGGACAATCGCGGCGCGCACCAGCGCATCGCGGCGAATTTCGATGCCTGGACCGGTTGGATCCAGCGCTGGCTGGAAGAGTCGCGCAGCCGCTTACCCGCCGATCTGGATCTCCACGGACTATCGCGTTTCATTTTGACGGTGATGGAGGGCGCGGTGATGCAATCGCGCACGCATCGCAGCCTCCAGCCGTTTGACCAGTCCGTCGCGCAGCTTCGCGACTATTTTCGCCGCCTCACCGAAGTTAACCAATCAACTGAAAGAGGAACTGCATGAACCGTTCTATTCAATGTCTCGCGCTGATCTGCGCGGCCGGTGCGCTGGTCGCGCAAGACGTCAAGGTTACCAAGGTGACCACGCCGCCCCGCAGGTTGCAATTCGAAGTGATGGTGCCCGCTTCCGCCGCCAAGGTGTGGGAAGCGATGTCCACTACCGATGGCTTGATTACGTGGCTCGCCCCCGACGCGAAGGTGGATCTGCGTCCCGGCGGCGATTGGCTCGCGCTCTTTCCAGGAACCGCGGGTGGTGGAACAATCATCAGCTTCATCGCCGGGCGGCGGATCGAAATATCGGCGCTGGCGCCCGCGGCGTTTCCCACCGTCCGCAAGGAGCGCACCAATGCGCTGTTCGAGCTGGAGCCGGTGGACGCGGGCAGTACACTCGTTCGGCTCACCCAAACCGGATGGAAGGACGGCCCGGAGTGGGACAAGGCGTTCGACTATCTTGCCGGCGGCAACGCCCAGCTGATGGCCGGCCTGCGCCAGCGCTTCATCACCGGCCCCGTTGATTGGAAAAGAATGTTCGCCGAACACAAATAGTTGGGTGGGTGGGTGGGTGGGTGGGGCAGGCGGTTTCGCCTGCCAGCCGGACTTTCCTGGAAGTTCTTCAGTTCACAATGTACGCGATAAGGCTCACTAGCAACTCTTGTCTCACGCAAGATGAGCCTGAGCCGGGACCGGATTCTCATACAAGATGAGCCTGAAGGGGGAGATCGGGATGCTGGGTATTGATCATCAGCATGGACGATTCAGAAGCGGGGAGCCTGGAGCAGATCCGGGCGTTCCTGGCAGGCAGCGGCGAGGTGCGGTTTGTCGGGCAACGACGCGAGGAAGTGTACGGTTGGGTGGAGAAGACGCTGGTGCGACACCAGTACGCCAGCCTGGCGCGGCCGAGCAAGGGCTTGGTGCGGCGCTATCTCGCCCGCATGACGGGTCTGAGCCGGGCGCAGGTGACGCGGTTGATCACGGCCTATGGCAACACCGGTCGGGTGAAAGCGGTGTCCTATCAACGAGCCAGATTCGCTACGCGTTACACCACGGCCGATGTGGACCTGTTGGCTTACGTCGACAAGGCCCATGGGAACTTGAGCGGACCGGCGACGCGGCGCATCCTGGAGCGCGAATACACCGAATACGGCCAGGCTGCCTACCAACGTTTGGCGGCGATTTCGGTGGCGCACCTGTACCGGTTGCGCAACTCGCAAGGCTACCGCAAACGCAATGCCAGCTACCAGCCCACCAAGCCGACGCCGATCCCCATCGGCGAACGACGCAAGCCACAGCCGCACGGCTCGCCCGGATATCTACGCATCGACACCGTGCATCAGGGCGATCAGGACGGGCGCAAAGGGCTGTATCACATCAACGCCGTCGATCAGGTGACCCAGTGGGAAATTGTGGCCGCCGCCCCGCAAATCTCCGAACTCTGGCTGATGCCGGTGCTGGAAGCGTTACTGGGACAGTTTCCCTTCGTGATTCGCGGGTTTCATTCCGACAATGGCAGCGAGTTCATAAACTACAACGTCGCCCGCTTGCTGGACAAACTACTCATCGAACAAACCAAGTCACGGGCGCATCATTCCGGCGACAACGGTTTAGTGGAGTCCAAGAACGGAGCCATCATTCGCAAGCACATCGGCTATGGCTACATCGACGCCGAACACGCCCAGGCGATGGATCAATTTCACCGCCAGCAGCTGAACCCGTACGTCAACTTCCATCGTCCTTGCGCCGTGCCCAAAGTCATCACCGAAGCCAATGGCAAGCGCCGCCGCGTCTACTTGCGGTGGGCCACCCCCTTCGAGATGTTCCGCGAACTATCTGGCTGCGAGAATTACCTGCGACCCAACGTCACGCTGGCGGAACTGGAGCGCTTCGCCCAAACCCAGTCCGACACCGAAGCCGCCCTGGACATGCAGCGCGCCAAGCGCGCCCTTTGGAAGAGATTTCACCGCGACCAGAGCGCATGACACTCACCCGGCGTGCGCCTCCCGTTGGTCGGCGATCGGCTTTGCGTCTACAGGTAAGGTGTACAAAACCAAAACCTTCCTAAGAAGGGAAAACCAGTGGACGTTTGTAGGCCTCGTGTGCCTCCCGTTGGTCGGCCCCGCGGGTTCGAGACATCATCGGAAAGGAGACTCACCGCCCGATTACCTTCCCGCCGGCTTCAGGCTCATCCTTCGATGAGAATATGCTGCCGGCGGCGGGGTCCCACCCTGCAAATCGGCAAGCTGTAGAATTGAGCGATGGAATTGTCAAGACGGGACTTTGTGGTGGGCGCGGCGGTGGCGTCGGTCGCGTTGTATGGGGCCGAGGTCAAGAGCGTGCTTGCGGGAATGACGCTCGAGCAAAAGGTCGGGCAGATGACCCAGCCGGATCAGATGTTCCTGGAGAGCGAGGATGATATCGCGAAGTATCATCTGGGCTCCTTGTTGAGCGGCGGCGATTCGGATCCCAAGTCCGGAAACGATTTGAAATCGTGGACCGATCTTTATGATCACTACCAGTCCATCGCTCTTAAAGCGAAGCCGCGGATTCCCCTGCTATACGGGATCGACGCGGTGCACGGACACAACAACGTGCTGGGCGCGACCATTTTTCCGCATAACATCGGCCTGGGCTGCACGCGCGATGCGAAGCTGGTGGAGAACATTTCGCGTATCACCGCGGAGGAGGTACGGGCCACCGGGATTAACTGGGCCTTCGCGCCGTGCGTCACCGTGCCGCAGGATATCCGCTGGGGACGCACGTATGAGGGCTACAGTGAATCGCCCGACGTCGTGAAATTGCTGGGTGGCGCGGCGGTGCGCGGCTTGCAGCGCGGCGCGCTGGAACATCCACTGGCGGTGCTGGCGTGCTCAAAACATTTCGCGGGCGATGGTGGAACTACGTTTGGAACCGGCATGCCGAAATCCAAGGGATCGGACGCGCGCTATCCCGTGGATCGCGGCGATACACGCCTGGATGGGGCCGCGCTGCGGAAGATCCACCTGCCGGGCCATATCGCGGCGGTGCGGGCGGGCGTGGGGTCAATCATGCCGTCCTATAGCAGCTGGAACGGGGAGAAGTGCTCGGGCAGCCGCAGGCTGCTGACGGAGATTCTCAAGAAAGAACTGGGATTTCAGGGCTTTCTGATTTCCGACTATGACGCTCTCAACGAGCTCCCAGGCGATTATAAGCAACAGATCGCGCAGTCGATCAACGCGGGCATGGACATGGTGATGGTGCCCAAGACGTACCGCGAGTTCCACGGCCTCCTGCGCGACCTTGTGAAGGAAGGCAAAGTACCGGTGGCGCGCATCGACGATGCAGTGACGCGTATCCTGCGAGTGAAGTTCAGCATGGGTCTGATGGATGAGAAGCGGTCGGTGCTGGCGGATCGAAGTTTGCACAAGAGCTTTGGATCGGCGGAGCACCGGGCGGTGGCGCGGCAGGCCGTCCGGCAGTCGCTGGTGGTGTTGAAGAATGAGAACCACCTTCTGCCGCTGGCAAAAAACGCGCGCGTCCAGGTTGGGGGCAAAAGCGCGGATGATATCGGCAATCAGTGCGGCGGTTGGACCATCACATGGCAGGGCAAGAGCGGCGATGTGATCCAGGGGACTACGATTCTGGCGGCCATCCGCAAGGCCGGAGCGCAAGTGACCTCCCCAATGGAGGCCGGCGCGAAGATCGGGATCGCGGTAATCGGCGAGACACCATATGCGGAATTTTTAGGAGATCGCACGAATCTGCGCCTCACAGCCGACGACGTGGCCGTAGTGGACACCATGAAACGCGCGGGGCTGCGGGTGGTGGCGGTGATCGTGTCGGGACGCCCGCTTATACTGGACGATATTCTGGACAAAGCCGATGCGATTGTCGCCGCGTGGCTGCCGGGCACCGAAGGGCAGGGCGTCGCGGACGTGCTGTTTGGGGATTACAAGCCAACGGGCAAGCTGTCATTCACGTGGCCGCGCGGAAGCTCCACCAACTTCATGCGGGGCAATGCGGGATATGAGACTCTGTACCCGCTGGGTCACGGGCTCGCTTATTGAGCGACGCCAGCAAATCGCGCTGGTCTACACAGCCCGAATCGCCCTTGGCGGCGCAAACATTCATCCATAAGTATCAGACAGGCCAGGAGGCCTGTCCCACAAAACGTAGGACAGGCCTCCTGGCCTGTCTCTTTTGCGTTAGAAAAACGAACCCGCGCGTTACTACTGCCACGTCGTCGGCGGTGTTCGGAGATCACAAGCCGACGGGCAAGCTGTCATGCACATGGCCGTGCGGCAGCTCCACCAGCTTGGATCTTATTGATGTTCTTTCTTCGGTTGCCAGTCGCTGGCCATGCGCTGGGCTGCGGATAACTGTGACGCCTTGAGTTTTTTGGCGAGGAGATCGCGCTGGTCCACGCATCCGGTATCGCCTTTAGCGGCGCAAATATTCATCCACATATAGGCCTGCACGAAATCGCGCTTCACGCCTTTCCCAGTGCCGTACATTGCGCCCAGGTTGTGCTGGGCCTTGGTATAGTCCTGATCCGCGGCGCGGTGGAACCAGCTGGCGGCTTGGGCGAAATCCTGCGGTACGCCGTGGCCGTCGTAATAGAGCAGGCCAAGGTTGTACTGGGAGGGGGCATCGCCCGAGTCGGCGAGCGCGCGCCATTCCTTGGCCGCAGTGACGTAGTCGCCTTTTTGGTAGGCGGTGAGGGCGGCGCTGAAGTCGGGGTAAGCGGCCAGGGCCAGCAGGAAGAGTAGGAGGAGGGGTTTCATACCGTCACTAGTAGTCTATCTTGTCGCAAATATCGTTCAGAGGCCCAGGGATTGATTCAAGTCGGGGATCAGGTGGGTGAGGAGTTGGGGATTGTGGAGGATGTTTGGCAGGCTGTAGTTGGTGAGAAGCACTTCGGCGGCGGCGAGGGCCAATGCGTAGGCCAAGCGCGGAGGCATGCCGGGCCAGGACTGGGAGGTATCTTCTAGCTTAGGGACGGCGCCGGCGCGGATGGCGGATTGAAGGTCGCGCCGGGCGGAATCGGAGAGTGTATCGCCGGATAGCTTCTGCGCCAGGCCTTCGTGCAGCCACGCGGGGAATGTTCCTATGTTGGCCAGGCACGCGTGGACCATTTCGTGGGACAAGGCCCGCTGCGTCTGCGAGCCCATGGACACATGAATGCGGCCGTCGTAAAGTCCTCCGCTCCATTCGGCCGCGCCGGTAGTCTTCAGGTAAGCGTCCCGGCTCTGCACAATGGCCATGATGCGCTCTCCGGTGATGCATCCGAGTTGAGTCGAAATGCGGATAAACTCCTGATCCAAGCCCGCGAGCAAGGATCGGGCCGCGTCCGAGGGAAGAGCTGCGCCTTCGTAGCGCAAGGCCACGCGCACCCCGTAGAGCTTGGCATTGCTGTTGTCGGCCGCGGACTCGCGTTCGGCTTTGCGCAGGAACGATTCCAGTCTGGGATCGGGATGGAGGGCCAGCGATTCCTTCCAGTAATCGACGGCATGGGGGACATCGTCGGTGCGATAGGCCGCGAAGCCGGCCAGCATCAGCAGCGTGGGATGGTGCGGGCTCGATCTTAGCAGCGGATCGAGCTGCGCCAGCGCTTCGGCCGGTTGATTGGAGTTCAGCAGGTCAACGATGGGCGAAAAGGCGCGATCGGCGGGCGGTGGGATGGGAGCCGACGCGTCAATGGAGGGAGCGGAGCGGCGCTGGGTGTTGAAGGTTTCCAGGCCATTGAGCTGGGCCGCGCTGAGATAGCCGGTCTGGTTCTGGCCGTCGACAGTGGCGGTTACTTTGTAGCAATCGGAGCCGTCCGATACGGAGAAGCGGATCGAGACGGGAGTGCCGGCGGTGAGTTGGGCGATGGCCGGGTCGGAATCGGCGCACCCGGAGCGAAGAGGCGCCTGGGGTGACTTCACGGTTACGGCGAAGAGGAAGGGGAGAAGCAGGATCGCCACTATTCGAGCGTAATGGGAATTGGTTGGGATGTATGTCGGGTGAAACGCTTAGAAGAGCGGGCCCGAGGGGGCCGCGCGGACCAGGGGGTCCGCCCCACAAAGGCGGGCGTGCTAATGTTGTGGGCACGAGCAGTGCGCGATGAAAATTCTTCTTATTTTCTTGATGGCGGGGGGCGGTCTGATGCTCGCTCAGTCGACGCCGGATCCAAACAGCAAGCCGAACGTCTTCTTCGGCACTACGCCGAAAGTGGATAAGTCGAGGCAGCGCGATTTAAAGGGTCTGGTGAAGGACGACGCGGACAAGCCGGTGGAAAGCGCCATTGTCCAGCTGAAGAATCTCAAGACCGGGAAAGTAGTGGAGTTCATCACCAAGCAGGACGGGACCTACCTGTTCTACGAACTCAACATGGACGTGGATTACGAGCTGACGGCGATTCGCGAGGGATTCATCGCCTTGAAGAAGAATCTCAGCAAGTACGACAGCCGCAAACCGGCCACGCTCAACTTCGATCTCGAGCGCAAGAAACCCGCCGCGTGACTCAGGTTTTCTTGCGGCGTGGGCGCGGGGCTTCTTTTATTCCCTGCAGCCTCAGGTAGCCCGATGCCGCGCGGAGCCGGACCGGTTCCTTGGTGTCCTCGAGCAGCGGCAAGATATCGGGCGCCAGCGCACCATCGTTCCTCAGCGCGATGGAATGAACTGCGGCGGCGCGGACAGACCAGTCCTTATCGGTGAGCGCGTCGCGCAGGGCGGCCAAAGTCTGCTGGTCTTTGTCCTGGCCGAGCAGCAAGGCGGCGGTTGCGCGGCCGGAGACGCCGGGGTCCGTGAGCAAACCCTGCATCGACGAAACACCCGCGCCCAGGCCTGGTATGGGAGCCAAGGCCGCGCCGGTCTTGACGGCGAACATAAACATGGTCTTGGGCGTGTGCATCATGCGCAGGCCTTCACGCTTCTGTTTGGTGAAAAAACCGGAGGACGCCTTGGTTTCGCCGCTAAGGATGGAAAGCAGGGACTCCTTGCCGGACGGATCCTTCAAGCTCCATAACGCACGGGCGGCCGCGAAGCTGACCTCGGGGACGTCGTCATTAAGCGCTCTGTGGAGAGCCGCGCTGGTGCGGACGTTTTTCAGATCCACCAGGCTGGCGATAGTAGCCAGACGGACCTCGACATCCTTGTCGTCTAGCATGGATTCGAGCTGTGCGGCGAACGGGTCGCGCGGGCCGATCAGGCTGAGCGCTATCACGGCTTGCTTGCGAGTATCGGGATTCTTTTCCTTCAGGGCTTTGTCGAGAATCGCGCGGGACTTTTCCTCGGTGGCTGAAGGCGTCTGGGCAGGCGCGACGGCGGTCAAGATCAAGAGTAGGAGCAACATTCTCGGCATGGTCATTACAGTATATGGGGCGCGCCGCGGGTAGACTAGACTTCGATCATGGGAGATGTATCGGTTCAACTGGATGGGCACGTCGCGCTGGTGGAAATTCATCGCGGACCGAATAACTACTTCGATGTGGAGTTGATTCGCGAGCTCGCCGACGCTTTCAAGAAGCTGGACGCGAACCCGCTGTGCCGGGCTCTGGTGCTGGCGTCCGAAGGGAAGGCGTTTTGCGCGGGTGCGGATTTTCAGCGCTCGACGATTGTATCCGGCGGCGTCGGCGATCTTTACCAGCATGCAGTGCGGCTCTTTGCGAATGAGAAGCCGGTAGTGGCGGCGATTCAAGGCGCGGCTATCGGCGGAGGACTGGGGCTGGCGCTGGTTGCCGATTTTCGCGTCGCGGCGCCGGAGGCTCGCTTCGCGGCGAATTTCGTCAAGCTCGGGATTCATCCGGGCTTCGGTCTGACTTATACGCTGCCGCGGTTGATCGGAGTGCAGCGGGCCAATTTGATGTTCTTCACGGGACGCCGCATAACCGGAGAAGAGGCTGTGGCTTGGGGTCTGGCAGATGTCCTAGCGGCTCCCGGCGGGCTGAGAGATGCGGCCGCGAAGCTGGCCAATGAGATCGCAGAAGGCGCGCCTCTGGCGGTTCAGTCCACGCGCAAAACGCTGCGGGAAGGCCTGTCTGATGCCGTGAAGGCCCAGACCGATCATGAGTTTGCGGAGCAAAGCCGGTTGTCCCGAACGGAGGATCACGCGGAAGGCATTCGCGCGGTGGCCGAGCGCCGCGTGGGCCGGTTTAACTGCCGGTAGCTTTTCGCCGCGAACGCCAGACTAGCAGCCCAAGCGCAATGAGAATCAGAAGAATGATCAGAATGATCAGCTCACACTTGGTCTTCGATGGGCCGCTGCCCGGTGCCGTCGTCGTGAAACTGGTGAACGCGCCCCGGTAGTGTTCGGCATTGCTCTGGTTCTGTTGGACTGAAAAATCGATTCCGGCGAAGGACCACTGGCCGATATTCACGATGTTGGCGACCGAGAACGTATTCGCGTCGGCCAGAATGTTGCCGGGATTCTTTGACCACAAGAGAACCGAAGCCAGGTTCTGGAAAAAGATCGGATTGGCGGCCTGCCCGGTGCCGGTGATGGTGGTGCCCGGTCCCGGATTATTGGCCCAGAACCAGATCACATCCCCGCCTCCAAAAAAGAGACCGTAGTTGTGATCCTCTTCCATGCCGATGTTGGTGGTGGAGAAGTCGTACAGGCCGCTGCCGATGTGAACTTCCCAGGCGCCCGGCGGAGTACCGGTATTGAATTCGTAGTTGCGGTGCTGATCGTCCGCGCAGTTGCAATGGGGCACCGAAGGATCAATCGTGAGCTTGCCGGTGAAGGGCGTGCCCGGCGGGATCGAGATGGAAGGGGATGGCGCAACGGGATTGATCGTTCCGGCAAAGTAATACGTATTGGAAAAGACGGGCAGCGCGAATCCCAGCACTAGAGCGATGGCGGCGATCGAAACATTGCGCTCCATTGAGCAGGAGCGTATCACGCAATGAAGCTGGAAGTAAACTTTTATCGCTGCGTGATGGCCGCGCACGCGCTGACTTCGCCCTGAGCGAAGCCGCGTTGAAAAGCATCCATGCGCTGGGCGGAGGAACCGTGGGTGAATGATTCCGGACTCACGTGTCCCGTCGCCATCTTTTGCAGCCGGTCATCACCTACCGCCGCGGCTGCGCGCAATGCGGCCTCGACGTCGCTTTGATGGGTGAGATTGCGCTGCTCGGTGGAGTGTGCCCAGACGCCCGCGAAACAGTCGGCCTGTAATTCCAATCGAACCGAGAGGGGGTTGGCGGCCTGCGGATTCGCCTCCTGGAGGCGGTGAATTTTACCTTCGATGCCGAGTAGTTTCTGCACGTGATGGCCGATTTCATGTGCGATAACATACGCTTGCGCGAACTCTCCCGGCGCGCCAAACCGGCGGCTCAGTTCGTCGAAAAAGCCGAGATCCAAGTAGACTTTCTCATCACCAGGGCAGTAAAACGGGCCCGTGGCCGATTGAGCCAGACCGCACGGAGACTGGATGGAATCCTGGAACAGGACCAATTTAGCATGATGGTACCGGGCCGACGCTTGGGCTGGCAGCTGAGCGTCCCAGGTATGCTGCACATCATCCAGAACAAACGACATGAACTGCACCTGCTTGTCGTTGGCGTCATCCGCCCGGGAGCGTACCGGCGCGGAAGTTGTGGTTCCAGCGACATCCCCGCCGCCAAAAAAGAGCGAGAAAAGATTGCGATGGAAGAGCCCGCTCAGAATCAAGAGCAGCACCAAGCCGCCGATGCCGAGGTGCGGCCCGTAGCCGCCGAAACCTCCAAAGCCGCCTCCGCCCCCGCCGTCCCCCCGGCGATCCTCGATGTCTTCGCTAACTCCGCCCGGTGTCCATTCCACGGGCGAACTGAGTGCAAACGGGGTGCCATAGTCACGGTGGAACAGTGGTGGGCGCGACAGGACTCGAACCTGTGACCTCCTGCGTGTGAAGCAGGCGCTCTAACCAACTGAGCTACGCGCCCGAGGCGGGGTACGTGGTCATTTTAGCGTACCCGTCCCGTTCGCGCCACTTCCGAGCCGGCTTCGGCTTTGATAGAGTATTCGCAGTGCGTATTGTTTGGGCGGCGGCATTAGCCATGTCGTGTATGGCCGCCGGGGTGGACGATCAGGATTTTAACGGGCGCTGGGATATCGCGGTCAATAGCAGTGAGCCGCGCGCGAGAGCGTGGTGGCTCGAGGTGGCCGGGGCCGGCACGCCGGGTGTGAAGGGGAAGTTCGTCGGGGCGCCAGGCGGGCAGATTGACGACATTCCCAGGATCTCCATCTCGGGCGGAGAGTTGCGCTTCGTCCTGGAGAAGCGCTACCAGCGCGACCAGCGCGCCTTGCTGAAGGGCATGTACTGGGCGCGACTCGAAGATGGAAAACTCAAAGGCACTTTCGAAATCGTAGGCGACCCTTCCTCTTATCTGGAGTGGACCGGCACGCGCGCTCCGGTCTTGCCCGAGAAGGACGATCCGGCGCTGAAGAAGGGCGATCCGGTGACGCTCTTTGACGGTCACGATCTTTCAGCGTGGCTGGCTGCTTCGCGAACCGGCTGGACGGTGAAGGATACTTTCCTGGGGAACTGGGCGGGCGCGGTGAATCTGATCTCGGAGAAGAAATTCTGGAATTTCGTGCTGCACGCGGATTTTCGCGTCGGCCAGCGGGGCATCAGCGGAATCGGGCTGCGCGGGCGCTACAAGATTCAGATCGCGGACGATTATGACCGGCCCCCGTCGCTGAACACTACCGGCGCGGTGAACGGACGCATCGCTCCATTTGTGAATGCAGCGCGGCCGCCGGGGGAGTGGCAGAACATCGAAATCCGGCTAGTGGGCCGCCAGGTCAGCGTCACGCTGAACAACGTGAAGGTCATCGAGAAACAGACTGTCGACGGCCTGACTGCGATCGCCAGCGATGCGAATGAGGCGGAACCCGGACCCATCGTGCTGCAGGGCGACCGGGGTCCAGTGGAGTTCCGGCGTGTGGTGGTCACTCCTCTAGCGAAGCCAAAGTGAATGCCAGACGCTACATGGTACGCGGCCGCGTACAAGGCGTCGGCTTCCGCGCCTTCGCCCAGCGCGAAGCGCATGCCCTCGGACTCACCGGATGGGTACGAAATCATTCCAGCGGCGACGTAGAAGTGTACGCGATTGGTACTGCGGAGCAGCTTTCCACGCTGGCATCTCGCTTGTGGAAAGGCCCGCGATGGGCAGAGGTGTCCGACATAGACGAACAGGAAGCCCCGCTAGAGCAATTCGACACCTTCCACATCCGCACGTAGGGCGGGCTCCCTGGCCCGCGCGGAGCCCCCCGGCTCCGCTATTGGGATCACCGAGAAACCAGATGCCGCCGAGCCAGCCAGGTGGCTGGCGCGCGCCGGAGCGCCCGCCCCACAATGGATACGCGTTACAATACCTTTTCCCCGATGGATCAGCTTAAATCACTCATTCGCGAAGTGCCGGACTTCCCTAAACCCGGCATCAATTTTTACGACATCACCACTCTGCTCAAGGACTCGGCCGGATTCAAGACCGTCATCGATTCCTTGTCACAGCATTACGATCCCCGCTCCGTGGACGTGGTCCTCGGCATCGAAGCGCGCGGTTTCATCATCGCGCCCGCTATCGCGTATGCGCTTGGCCACGGCTTCATCCCGGTGCGCAAGATCAACAAGCTGCCGGCCGCCTGCGAGCGTATCGAATACGCGCTGGAGTATGGCACCGACAAGCTGGAGATCCACAAGGATGCCATTACTCCCGGCCAGCGCGTGCTGATCATCGATGACGTTCTGGCCACCGGCGGAACGGCAGCGGCGGTAACGCGGCTGGTGGAGATGTTGGGCGGCAAGGTGGCCGGTCTCGGCTTCATCCTGGAATTGGATTTCCTCAAAGGGCGCGAGAAGCTGAACGGTTACGACGCGTTCTCGCTGCTGCATTACTGAGCGCCTTGAGCACCTCGAGAGTCCGTCTACGGTCGCTGGCTAAAATCAATCTCGATCTACGCGTGCTCAACAAGCGCGCGGATGGCTTCCACGAGCTCCGCACGGTCTTTCAAACCGTATCGCTGGCCGATAAGATCGAAGTGGAGTACACACCCGGCCGAACCACCCGGTTGGAGCTTGATTCGACCGTGCAGATAGCCGATAACTTGATCCTGCGCGCCGCGGATCTGGCTTTGGGAGCTATGGGTACACGGGCTCGGGTGCGATTCCGGCTCATCAAGAAGATCCCGATGGGCGGCGGCCTTGGCGGCGGCTCGAGCAATGCGGCGGCCGTCCTGCTGGCTCTGCCGGTGCTGGCGCGCAAGCCCTTGCCCATGGAAACGCTGATGGACCTGGGATCGCAGCTGGGCAGCGACGTTCCCTTTTTCTTTCTCGGCGGCGCGGCGGCGGGGCTGGGGCGGGGGACTGAACTGTACCCGCTGCCCGACCTTCCATCCCGGCCCGCGCTGCTGATCGCGCCGGGCGTGCACATCTCCACCGCCACAGCCTACGCGGACCTGCGCCGAAAATTGACAAAGGAGTTACCGTCCCGTATTATTAATAGTTTCCAGGCATTCGTCGGACGTTTGGCGGCATCTGCGTATGGGGATGGCGAGAACGATTTTGAAAGCGTCGTTTTCGGCAAGTATCCTCAACTGGAATCGATCAGGGACAAGCTGCTTGCTGCAGGGGCGGAGACCGCGCGGATGTCCGGCAGCGGGTCCACGCTTTTCGGTATCTTTCGGGATCGAAAAATGCGCGACCGCGCAGCGCTGCGGATTGAGCGCGAGCCGGGCGCCGGCGCGATCTTTCCCGTGACTTTGGTGAGCAGACGCCGCTATCAAGCTCTGTGGAGGCGGCAGTTGGGGATTGCGGACATGGGTGGGACGATATGGCCGCCGCGAAGCCGGTGAAAGCGATGAGATTCGAGCAGATGAAGGTGTTTACCGGCAACGCCAACCCGGCGTTGGCCGGCAAGATCTGCGCTGCCCTCGGCATTACCGTGGGGGCCGCCGCCGTGAGGCCGTTCTCGGACGGTGAAATCTACCTCCAGATCGAAGAAAACGTACGAGGTGCCGACGTTTTCGTGGTCCAGCCGACGTGTACGCCGGTGGACCGGCATCTGATGGAACTGCTGCTGATGATCGACGCGCTGAAACGGGCCTCAGCAGAGCGCATCACGGCAGTGTTACCCTATTATGGGTATGCGCGGCAGGATCGTAAGGACAAGCCGCGGATGCCTATTTCGGCCCGATTGATCGCAAATTTGATCCAGCGGGCCGGCGCCGACCGCGTTCTGGGGCTCGACCTGCACGCCGCGCAGATCCAAGGATTCTTCGACGTTCCCGTGGATCACCTGTTCGCTGCGCCGGTGATGGTGGAGTTTTTCGAGACGCAGGGACGGCGTGACATTACGGTGGTATCGCCGGACGCCGGCGGTGTTGAACGGGCGCGGGCGTTTGCCAAGCATTTGAACGCGCCGCTGGCAATTATCGATAAGCGGCGGACGGAAGTGAATGTAGCCGAGGTGATGCACATCATCGGCGATGTGGAAGGAAGACATTGTTTGATCGTGGACGATCTAATCGACACCGGCGGCACGCTGGTGAAGGCCGCGGAGGCGCTGATGAAGCAAGGCGCGCTCAGCGTGACGGCCTGCGCCACGCACGCGGTCCTGTCCGGGCCGGCGGTGGAGCGGATCGGCAGTTCGGATATTCAGCAGGTGGTAGTGACCAACTCCATCCCTTTGCGGGACGACGCAATGAAATGCTCGAAGATCAAGGTGCTCTCAGTAGCGCCTCTGCTGGCGCGAGCCATACAGTCGATTCACGAGGACGGATCCGTCAGCACCCTGTTCATTTGAAACCAATACAAACCAGGTCTTGCGGCGCGCGATGCCGGAGCCTGTGAGGAGCATGCCATGAGGAAAGATATTACGATTCCCGCCGAGCCTCGCGAGGGGCGCGGAAAGAATGAAGCGCGGCGATTGCGCGTAAAAGGCCAGACGCCCGGCGTATTGTACGGCGCCGGCCAGGATGCCGTGGCTGTCGCGGTGAGTCCGCGCGAAGTGAACCGGATCCTGCGCAGCGCCACCGGCCACAACACGATTTTCAATCTTCAGATCAATAGTGGCGATTCGACGCCCGTGATGCTGACGGACTGGCAGCGCGATCCCGTGAAGGATACCTTGCTGCACGTGGATCTCAAGCGCATCGATCTGACGAAGCGCATCGCCATCAAGGTGCCGATTCATATGATCGGCGATGCCAAAGGCGTGAAGTTGCAGGGCGGTTTGCTCGAAGCTATCACGCGCGAGATAGAGATCGAGTGCCTGCCCGACGAAATTCCGGATATGTTCACCATCGACGTGACGGAATTGAACCTGGGACAGAGCCTGCGGGCCAGCGACGTTCCCATGGTGGGATCCATGGTGCTCCTGAGCGCGCCGGATCAGGTGCTGGCGCACGTAATCGCATTGAAGGCCGAGCCGGTTCCGGAAGCCGAAGCCGCCGCTGCCGCCCCCACTACCGCCGAGCCGGAAGTGATCAAGAAGGGCAAGAAGGACGAAGAGGGCGGAGCCGCCGAACCCAAGGCCGAAGCCAAGGGCGAAAAGAAAAAGAAGTAAGAAGTCGTGGCCGAGCTCGCGACTCTTGTCATCGGCCTGGGGAATCCAGGCGAGGAGTACGAGCTTACGCCGCATAACCTGGGGTTCCAGGTGGTGGACCGGATGGCCGCGCGAAACGGCATCCGGGTGACGCGCAAGGAATGTATGGCGGTGGTGGGGCAAGGCCGCATAAGCGGTCAGCCGGTGCTGCTGGCCAAGCCGCTGACGTATATGAATCTCAGCGGGCCATCGGTGAAGGGACTGATGGCGAAATACGAGTTGGAGCCGCGGAGTCTGGTGGTCGTTTATGACGAGCTGGATCTGCCGTGGCGGTCGCTGCGGATCAGACCCACTGGGTCGGCGGGCGGGCATCGAGGGATGCAGTCCGTGATTGAGACCATCGGCAGCGGCGATATTCCCCGGGTTCGCCTGGGGATTCACGGGGGCAGCCGTCAAGGGGACGGCGCTCGAATCGTGCTCGCGCAGTTCAAGCGGGCGCAAAAAGAGGAACTGGATGAATTGCTGGACTATGCGTCCCAGGCAGTGGAATCCATAATCGCGGAAGGCGTCGAAAAGTCCATGACGAAATACAATCGTCGCGCCCCAGGCGAACAAGAGGAAGAATGAGAATCTACGAAGAGTTATTCATCCTCCAGCCCGATGTAACCGATGAAGTGGTGGATCCACTCATCGAACAGCTGACTGGAATCATCACCGGCCAAGGCGGCACGGTGGACAAAAACGAAAAGTGGGGCGTGCGCAAACTCGCTTACCGCGTGCAAAAGTACAACGAAGGCTACTATGTCCTGCTGCAGTTCACGGCCGGTCCGGAAACGGTTCGGGAGATCGAGCGGCGGCTGCGCGTAACCGACGTGGTGATGAAGTTTCTCACCGTGCGCATTGATGAGAAGCTGAAGAAGATTGAGAAACGGCGCAAGGCGCGCGCCAAGCGGGCGGCCCGCAAACCGGCGCCTCCTGTAGCCCCGCCGAGCATGCCCACGGGCGAGCCGGCCGCGGGTGGCGGCGCGATGCCGGGTGCGCCGATGCCGGGGGCGCCGGCTCCCGCAGCGCCTGCGGAAACACCGGAACCAGCCCTGGCCGGTTCGGGAGAGAAGGAATAAGTCATGGCTGAATCAAGAGGACGTCCTATCAGCGCATCGCAGCGGCCCACGGGCGGCGACAAGGCGATGGCCACCAAGAAGCAGTATTTCCGGCGCAAGAAAGTCTGCCGGTTCTGCGTGGAAAAAATCGACGACATCAATTACAAGGACACGAGAATGCTCTCGGCCTTCATCTCCGAGCGCGGCAAGATCACGCCCCGGCGGATCTCCGGCGTGTGCTCTCCCCACCAACGGCGGCTGAGCGAAGCCATCAAGCAGGCGCGTAATATCGCGCTGATTCCGTTCTCGGCGCCGGTATAAGGAGATATGGCCATGATTGAACTGATTCTCCGTGAAGACGTGGACAAACTGGGATCGCGCGGCCAGTTGGTGAAGGTCTCGCCCGGTTATGCGCGTAATTTTCTGTTACCCAAACGGCTGGCTGTCGCGGCGAGTGAAGCCAATAAGAAGATTGTGGAGCAGGAGCGCCAGGCGCACCTGAAACGCGATGCCAAGGAGCAGGCAGGCGCGGCTGATCTGGCGAAAATGCTGGACGCCGTGACCGTCACCATCAGCCAGAAGGCCGGTGAAAACGATCAGCTCTTCGGATCGGTGACGTCCAAGGATATCGCCGATGGCCTGGAATCGCAGGGCTACAACATCGAGCGGCGCAAGATTCAGCTCGACGCGCCCATCAAAACTCTGGGCCAGCACAAGGTCGTGATCCGGCTGCATCGCGAAGTGACGGCTGAAATCACCGTCAGCGTCCTCAAGGAAGAATAGCGCGGCGCCATTGTCAGGCGACGTGATACTTCCCGGCCAATACAACTCCACCGCGCCGTACCGCCTGCTGGAGGCGGCGGCGCGGGGCAAGATCGGTATTGACCACCGCTTCCTGCACGCTATTCTCGACCGTCCGGCGGAGTCGGTTCCCGATCTGCTGCGCTTCGCGGAGAAGGATCGCAAGAACGACGCCGTGGATCTGGACCAGGATCTGCTGGCGATCTTCGCCGCGCTGCGAACGCCCGACGCCCTGCCGTTTTACATCTCTTTCTTGCGCACGCATACGGAGGACGCTCCCGATGAGCTGGTGGAAGCCGTAAGTCCGCTGGGCGTGGCGGCGCTGGAGCCGCTGCTGGCACTGTATGAGGAACTCGGCGAGGAACAGGGGAGCGAGGTGGCCTTCTTGCTGGCTGCGCTTGGCGTCCATGACTCGAGAATCTTGAAGATGTTCCTCGATCGGCTGGAGTATGACGCATCCGACGCTGCGTTATTGCTGCAAATGTACGGCGATCCCGCGGCCCTTCCCGCCCTGGAGCGCCTGCTGGCCGAAGTCCCCGAGAGCGATGACTGGCTGCGGCGTCAGCTCGCGGAATCAATCAACGCGCTGAAAGAAGGCGGCGTGCGCGTCGATGAGGCGTCACCTCCCTTCGATATTTGGCCGCTATATGCCGAGTTAGCGGCGCCGCGCTTCGATTTGTTGACCGAGAGCGAGCGGCTGCGCGTATTTGACAGCGAATCGCCGGAGCTGCGCGCGGGCGCGGCGGCAAGTTTCGTCAGTCAAGAGATCTCTGAAGAGGCGCAAAGACGGCTGCTCAAGCTGGCCAAGGAAGATCCGGATGCGGTTGTGCGCGGCCGGGCGTGGGAAGCGCTATCGGATGCGCTGGAAGACGCGAAGATACGCAATGCGATGCTGGCGGTGGCGGAAGACACGCACGCGCCGGTGGAGGAGCGCGGCGGAGCTGTTTCGGGGCTGGCGCAGGAGTCGGGCGATCCGCGAGTGCGGCGCGCGATCGAGAAACTTTACGAGGAGCCCGCCGGCCGCGCCAAGGCATTGGAGGCGATGTGGCGCTCGCTTGACCGCAGCTTCGGGCCATATCCGGTTCGTCATCTCAGCGATCCGGATGCCGAGATCCGCCGCAACGCGATCTGGTGTATCGGACATTTGAAACTGCAGCAGGAAGCGCCTCGCCTGACGCCGATGTTTGAGGACGATGAGTTCCGCGTGGATGCGCTGTTCGCGTACGCCATGGCGTATCCGGGAGAAGTGTCGCGCAGCCGCGCGAAGTCCGTACTGCAGAAGATCGAGGATCTGGCGAACGGCCTGAGTGAGGACGAGCTGGAGCTGGTGGAAGTCGGAATCGATCAGCGGCTGATGCTACAAGGTCAGGAGCCGGTCTTTTCGGGTGAGCCGGAAGTCGAGCCAGTGGTGAACGGCAAGTCGAAGGTGGGTCGCAACGATCCGTGCCCGTGTGGCAGCGGAAAGAAATACAAGAACTGCTGCGGCGGGTAAGGCGGCCCGTTATACTCGTGTAGTTATGAGTCCATCCACGGCGCTGGTTGACAGTGCGCAAATATTGCGGTCCACCGCGTTAAGCACCCTGGTCCATTGGTCTTGAATCACAAGCCTGACAATCGTAAACTCATCCTGGTTGGACTTTGCGAGGTGCGGCGCCAACTCGACGGCCTCAACCAGGCCGATTACTAATCGGCCCGCAGGTTACTAACCTGCCCCACGCAAAGCTGATATTCTTCTCCTTCATGGCCAATATTTTTCGGGACCGCGTGCTGGACGGCAAGGTTGCGTTCGTCACCGGCGGCGGCAGCGGGATTGGGCAGGCGATGGCCGAACGATTTGCCGGACATGGGGCCCGCGTTACCCTCTGCGGACGCCGGCAAGAGAAGCTGGATGCTGCCGCGGCCGCGATCCGCGAACGGGGCGGTACCGTTTCCACGGCTGCCGTGGATGTGCGCGATTACGCGGCGCTGGCCGGTGCCTTTGCGAAGACTCGCGAGACGTTCGGCGAAATTGACATACTCGTCTGCGGCGCCGCGGGCAACTTCCCCGCGCCGGTCACCGGCATGTCGGCCAACGGATTCAAGGCCGTGATCGACATTGATCTATTGGGCACCTTCAACGCCTGCCGCGCGGCGTATGAGCACTTGCGCAAGCCGGGCGCTTCGATTCTCAGCATTTCGGCCAGTCATGCGACCCAGCCTATGGCGCTGCAGGCGCATGTTTGCGCGGCCAAGGCAGGTGTGGATCTGCTTACGCGCACCTTGGCAATCGAATGGGGCCCCGCAGGCGTTCGAGCCAACTGCATTACTCCCGGACCCACTGACGACACGGAGGGAATGCGCCGCCTCGCGCCCACCGATGACGCGCGCCGCAAGGTGGAGCAAGCCGTGCCGCTGCGACGGTTCGGCACCAAGGATGAGCTGGCGGATCTGGCCTTGTTCCTGTGCTCGGATGCCGCTGCGTACATCACGGGTGGCGTCTATTACTGCGATGGCGGATCGGCGCTCGTGCGATCCGGATCCCTGGCTGGACTCACTTGACCCCGCGGACCGATCGGCTGCTGCGTCAACTCGGAGTGGTCAGCGCCACCGCGCTGGTGGTCTCCAACATGGTGGGCACCGGAATTTTCACGTCCACTGGTTATTTGGCTGGGCAACTGGGATCGCCCCAAATCGTGCTCCTGATCTGGGCTGTGGGAGCGGTCTGCGCGTTGGCTGGCGCGTTCTGCTACTCCGAGCTGGGCGTGAATTTTCCGAGCTCTGGCGGCGAGTACGTTTATCTTACGGAGGCTTTCGGACCCACTTGGGGTTTCATGACCGGCTGGATCTCGTTCTTCGCCGGATTCTCCGCGCCCATCGCCCTGGCGGCGCTCGCCTGCTCGGATTACGTAGGCCACTTCTTCCCGGCCTTGAAGCAGGAGAATTCAGCCGTCATCGGCGGCGCGAATTGGGGAATTCACGTCGGGCCCGCGCAGGCGGTAGCGTGCGGACTGGTCGCGATCTTCACCATTCTGAACTGCCTGGGCATTCGCCGCACGGCCCGTATCCAGAACGTCCTCACGGCTACGAAAGTGGTTGTGATCCTGGCCTTCATTAGCGCCGGCTTCGCCTTCGGCAGTGGCGGCTGGGAACATTTCTCGCAAGCCGCGGTGAGGACTTCCACTACGCCGCTGTTCTCCCAGTTCGTGGTGAGCCTCGTGTACATTTATGTCGGCTATAGCGGATGGAACGCGGCCACCTATGTCGCCGAGGAAGTGCGTCAGCCCGCGCGGACGCTGCCGCTGTCGCTGGCCTGGGGTACGGCGCTGGTAGCGGCGCTTTTTCTCGGATTGAACGTGCTGTTCATCTACGCCGTGCCTCTGGAATCGATGAAGGGCGTACTGGCGGTGGGCGCGCTGGCGGCGTCGGCCTTGTTTGGCCCCGCGGTGGCCGGACTCTTCAGCGCGGCCATGGCGCTCTCATTACTCGCCACCGTGAATGCCATGGTTACTATTGGGCCCCGTGTATATTACGCCATGGCGAAAAACGGCGCATTCTTCGCGGCCGCCGCCCGCGTGGATCCGCGCTGGCACACGCCGGTAATTGCGATTGTGGCCCAGGGCGTCTGCACCATGCTGATGACCTTCACCCCGTTTCTCAACCTGATGTTCTACGTGGGCTTTCTGTTGAATTTTTCCGCGGTGATGTCGGTGGTTTCGCTCATGGTCTTCCGTCGGCGCAAGGAATGGAAGCAATTGCCCGTGGTGAGTTTCTTATATCCGGCGATTCCGGTGCTGTTTGTTATCGTGGGCATCGTAATCACTATCTTCGGCATGACGTTTAAGCCTGAGATTTCCTTGGTGGCGATGCTCACCGTAGCGACGGGGGCCCTGGTGTATCACTTCCGATTGCGAACTCGGCGGGCTTGACCTCGCTGAGGGGGAGGCTTGCCCTACCGCTGCACTCTTCCTGATCCTCCGCCGTGCACCAGTTGATTCACTTCCTCCCGGGTGAAGCGGTTGAAATCCCCGGGAATGGAATGCTTCAGCGCCGATGCGGCCACGGCGAATTCGAGTGCGTCGCGATGGTTCTCCAGATTCAGCAGGCCGTAAATGAGCCCGCCCGCGAAGCTGTCGCCCCCCCCGACACGATCCACGATGTGCGTGATTTCGTAGTGGCGGCTCAGCAGAAACTCCTTGTGGTCATGCAAACACGCTAACCAGCCGTTGTGCGAGGCACTCTTCGATTCACGCAAAGTGATGGCCAGCATCTTCAGCCCCGGATACGCCGCCAGCACCTTCTCGGCGAGCCCCCGGTACTGATCCGCGTCCAGCTTGCCGGCCGTCACGTCCACCGGCGATTCAATGCCGAGCGCGGCCTGGCAGTCTTCTTCATTCGCAATGCCGACGTCCACCAGCGAAAAGAGTTCGGGCATCACGTCGCGAGCGGACTTGCCATATTTCCACAGGTTCTTGCGGAAATTCAAATCGCAAGAGACCGTAAGTCCGAGTCGGCGCGCGGCTTCGAGACTTTCTTGCGACAGCGCGGCAGCGCTGGCGCTGATGGCCGGCGTGATACCGGTAATGTGAAACCATCCCGCTCCGGCGAAAGCCTGGTTCCAATCAATCGCGCCAGGCCGGGCGATCGCGATCGCGCTGTTCTCACGGTCATACACCACTTTGGAAGGACGCTGGTTCGCGCCCGGCTCTACGAAGTAAATGCCCATGCGTCCCGTGCCGCGGACGATTTGCGAAGTGTCCACGCCGAATCGCCGCAGCTCCCCGATCAGCGCCTCGGCGATTGGATTGTCCGGCAGCACGCTGACATAGCGGGCCGCATTACCAAAACCAGCTAGTGCCACCGCGACGTTCGCCTCGCCACCGCCGAAGGTCGCGACAAACTGCGGCGATTGCAGGAAGCGCTCAAAGCCCGGTGGCGCCAGGCGCAGCATGGTTTCGCCAAAAGTGACCACCAGTTTCGCCATGAAGTACAGGATAGCGGAGATGGGCCACCTGATATCCTGGAATTTCGTGCGATCCCTCTTGTTTTTACCCCTGCTCCTGCCTTGGACGGCCGCGTCCGCCCAGACTCTGACCCAAACGCTTGCCGATGAGCTGCAACGGAACTTTACGGTTCTCAAGCAAAAGGCCGATCCAGCTCCTTACTTCATGGCCTACGAAGTAACCGAAGAAGAGAGCCAGGCAGTTTCGGCCAGTCTGGGAGCCTTACACGGCTCGGGCAAGACGCATACGCGCCTTCTCGACGTCACGGTGCGCGTGGGCGATTCAAAGCTGGATAACTACCACATGGTGCGCGGGGAGCGTCCCCGATTCACCCCAGGAGCGTTAATGCCCGTGGAGGACGTGCCCGACGCGATCCGGCGCAAAGTGTGGTTCGAGACCGATCGCACCTGGCGCGCGGCCGCGCGGCGTCTGATTGACATCAAATCCAACAGCCAGATGAAGGTCGCCCAGGAGGACAACTCGAGCGATTTCTCCACCGACGAACCGGCCGTGCACGATGAAGCGCCAGCACGCCTCAAGGGTCCCGACGCCGAATGGATCGCGCGCGTGAAGAAATGGTCCGCGGATCTAGGGGCCAACGCGAGCGCGCTGAACACCGGCGTCACGCTGGTGGTCCAGCGCGAGACCCGGTATCTGGTCAACACCGAAGGCACGCGGCTAACGCATGGCCGCACCTTTGCAATGCTGAATATCCGGGCGCAGGGCAAAGCGTCCGATGGCATGGATCTGATGGCTACCGAGAGTTTCGAGGCCAGTGATCTCAGCCGGCTGCCTAAAGCCGACGTCATCGACGCGGCGGTAAATCGCGTCAGCGCGGATTTGGCGCGGCTGCAGCGGGCGCCGACAGTGGAGCCGTTCGTCGGGCCGGCGATTCTCTCCGGCCGCGCCGCGGGCGTGTTCTTTCACGAGATCTTCGGGCACCGCGTGGAAGGGCATCGCCAGAAAGATGAGACCGAGGGTCAGACCTTTACCAAGTCCGTGGGACAGCCCGTGCTTCCGGAGTTTCTTTCGGTCTTGTTCGACCCCACGCGGCGCACCTTGGACGCGGTAGATCTCAACGGCTACTACTCCTATGACGACGAAGGCGTAAAGGCGCGGCCGGTGCTGGTGGTGGAGAACGGCATCCTGAAGACCTTCTTGATGTCCCGTTCGCCGATCAAAGGCATCGATCATTCGAACGGTCACGGGCGCAGGCAGCCGGGACTGGAAGTGGTTTCGCGTCAATCGAATCTCATCGTGGAGTCCAAGAAACAAGTCCCCGATAAGCGCTTGCGCGAAATGCTGGTGGCCGAAATCAAGCGCGTGGCCAAACCTTATGGGTTGTACTTTGAGCAGGTGACCGGCGGGTACACCACCACGCAGCGGCGCGGGTTGCAGGCGTTCACCGTGATTCCTCTGATGGTCTATCGCGTCTATGCCGATGGCCGTCCCGACGAACTGGTGCGCGGAGCCGACATCGTTGGCACCCCGCTGGCCAGCTTCGCCAAGATACTGGCTACTGGCGACAAGAGCGAAGTATTCAACGGATATTGCGGAGCGGAATCGGGGCAGGTGCCGGTGTCGGCCGTGTCGCCGGCGCTGTTGATCTCCGAAATTGAGATTCAGAAGAAGGACAGCTCGCAAGACCGCCCCCCGTTCCTCTCGCGGCCAACCGATATCGGAGGCGGCCAATGAGGCGGGCGCTGGCCTGTGTGGCGCTGCTCTCGTTGATTTCGGCCGCGCAAGCTCAGGACCCCTCGAACGACGTGATCCTGCGCGCGATGCAGGACGAACTGGGGCGCTCAAGACAATTGCGGATGCTGGGCATGGACGCGCCGTATTTTTTCGAGTACCGCGTGGAAGATGCGTCGGTTCTGGTGATCGGGGCTATGCTGGGCGCGCTGGTGACCAGCAATCAGACGGCTGCCCGGGTGGCGGTTGTGCGCGTGCGCGTAGGCGATTATCAGTTCGACAACGCCAATCACGTGTATTCGGATTTTTACACCGGAACCCGCTATGATTCTGACCGCCTCCCGCAGGACAATAGCTATCCGGCCCTGCGGCAGAGTTTATGGCTGGCGACGGATCGCGTCTATAAGACGGCGGAAGAAGCTATCGCGCGCAAGCGGTCCGCGCTGAAGAATGTCATGGCGGCGGAAAAGCTTCCGGATTTCTCGAAAGCGGAGCCGGTGAAAGCCCTGCTGCCGGTGAAGCGCGTACTTCCCGATGAAGCGCAGTGGAAGGCGCGCGTAGTGCGCCTGTCGGGCGTGTTTGGCGCCTATTCCCAGGTGCTGTCGTCCACCCTCGAATTTCAGGCGGTGCAGTCCACCGATTATCTGGTGAACTCGGAAGGCTCGGAGATTCGCGTCCCGGAGAATCTGGCCTATGTGCGCATCCGCGCATTCGGGCAAGCGCCAGACGGCATGTGGCTTCGCGATGCGGGTGTGTTCCAGGCTTTCGACGTCAACGGCCTTCCGGTGGAAGCCGAGTTGCGGCGCGGAACCGCCGAGATAGCCGAAGAGATCGCCGCTTTGACCGCGGCTCCGCAGGGCGAAGGTTACGATGGCCCCGTGTTGTTCGAAGCGCGGGCCGCGTCGCAGTTGTTCGGCCAGCTTCTGGGCGACAACCTAAAGATCGGCCGCAAACCGGTGTCCGAGCCGGGACGGGCCGCGCCATTTTTGCCGAGCGAACTGGAAAATCGGGTAGGCGCGCGCGTGCTTCCGGATTGGATGGATGTCGTGGACGATCCAACGCAGACCGAATGGCGCGGCCAGACTCTGTTCGGCCATTACCTGTATGACATGGAGGGCGTTGCGCCGAAGCCGCTGGCGTTGATCGAGCACGGGGTCCTCAAATCCTTTCTGCTCTCGCGCACACCGGCTCTCAAGGGGTTCGAATCGTCGAACGGCCGCGGCCGCATGCCCGGTCCGTTTGGCACGGCCTCGGCCGGATACGGAAACTTGTTCGTGAAAGCGTCGGGCGGCGTACCGGCCGCCGAACTGAAAAAGAAGTTGCTTGATCTTGTGAAGCAGCGCAATAAACCGTACGGCCTGCTGGTTCGCAAACTGGACTGGCCCTCGTCGGCATCGCTCGATGAACTGCGGCGATCCACCTCGGCGATGGCGCAGTCGGGGGGAGGAACGCGCCCGGTCAGCCTGCCGCTGCTAGTTTATCGCGTCTATCCCGACGGACGAGAAGAGTTGGTCCGCGGAATGCGCTTCCGTGGCTTGTCCTCGCGATCACTGCGGGATATCGCCGCCGCCTCCGACGAAAACTACGTATTCAATTTCCTCGACACCCCCGTGACCTTCGCTCTGATGGGCGTCGGCGGTTTTGTCACCAACGCATCCGTGATCGCCCCGGCCGTGTTGTTCGAGGAGCTTGAGCTGGAAAAGTCCGGCGAGGAACTGCTGCAGTTGCCGGTGGTGCCGCCCCCTCCGCTGGCTGGAGCCCGGTAAGCGTGGGAATCCTCAGCCGCTCCATTTTCCGCGAAGTCGCGTCCAGCGCGATTTTCGGCACGGTACTGTTCACATTCGTGCTGTTCTTGCAGCGCGTCGGCAGACTGTTTGAGATTCTGGTGCGCAGCTCCGCGCCGCCGCACACTGTGGGCACGCTGTTCGGGCTGGCGATTCCCTTCACCCTCGCATTCACGGCGCCGCTGGGGGTGCTGGTGGGCGTCCTGATCGCGCTCAGCCGGATGTCCAGCGACGGTGAGATCACTGCCATGCGCGCCGCCGGAGTGCCCAGCCGCAAAGTGATCGCGCCAGTCCTGATCTTCGCCACGCTGGCCATGTTCGCCACCGCCACCTGCACGCTGTGGCTCACGCCGTACTCGACGTGGCGGACCTACAAGATCCTGAACCAGTTGGTCGCCGCCGAGCTGACCGCCGAGGTACAGCCGCGCGTCTTCGCGGAACAGTTTCCGAACCGCGTTCTGTACGTCGGCGACGTGATTCCGGGTCCTGTCACGCGCTGGCGCAACGTTTTCATCGCCGATCTGACGCCCCCCGAAGAGCGCAAGCCCGAAGCCAATGAGCGCGGCGACAGCCCCCTGATCACGGTTTCATCCGAGGCCATCGCGGTGCCCGATGTCGCGCACAATCTAATCCAGCTCACCATGCTGAACGGCAGTACGCACGTGGGAGGAAAAGACGTCAGCGAGTATCACACCACCACCTTCCCCACCGGCGCACAGATCCTCGAGGCCAAGCGGCCCAACGAGGAGCATCCTTCCAAGGCGTTCGTCGAACTGGACACGCTGCCCCTGTACAAGCTGGCCTACCGCGACAAGACGCTTGACCCGGAACGCGTGATTGAAGCGCGCATTGAGCTGCACCAGCGCCTCGCCCTGCCGCCCGCGTGTTTCCTGCTCGCGCTAATCGGTATTCCCCTGGGAGTGTCCTCGCGCAAGGGCGGTAAATCGGCCGCGTACATCCTCACCACCCTGCTCGCGTTCCTGTATTGGATGGGACTCATCGCCATGAACGGCCTTGCGCGCCAGCGCAAATTGCCGGTGGGCTTGGCGGAGTGGATTCCCAACATCGTGTTCGCCGTGTTCGGGCTGGCGTTTCTGTTTCGACTGGAGCGGCCGGGCGATCGGGATCTGGTGGCCGCGGTGGGAGCTAGCTTCGCCGCCGGATGGCGCAGGCTGCGATCCATTCCATCCTCGGGCGTAACCATGCGCCCGCGCGGGCGCGGGTTCCGCTTCCCGCTGTTGATTCAGATTCTGGACACCTACGTCCTGGGCAGCTTCGTATTTTACTTTTACCTGCTGCTGGCCAGCTTCGTTCTGATGACCCACGTGTACACGTTCTTCGAGCTGCTCAGCGACATTGTCAAGAACCATATCTCGATGGTTCGCGTGATCACGTACCTGTTCTTCCTTACGCCCAAGTTGATCTATGATTCCGCGCCTATCAGCGTTCTTGTCGCGGTGCTTATCACATTCGGCATTATGACCAAGAACAATGAGGTGACCGCCTTCAAGGCCAGTGGCATCAGCTTGTACCGGCTCGCGATTCCCATTCTTCTGAGTGCGTTTCTGCTGAGCGGTGGTCTGTTCGCGTTTGATCATTACGTAGTGCCGCGCGCCAACCGCATTCAGGACGCCATACGCAATGAGATCAAGGGCCGCCCGGTGCAGACTTATCTGCATCCCGAGAAGCAGTGGATCAAGGGTAACAACCAGCGCATTTACTACTACAAGTACTTCAACCCCGTCGAGAAAGTGATGGGAGGCGTCAACGTCTACGAGCTCGACCCGGCGACATTCCGCCTGCAGCGCCACATATCCGCGGAGAAAGCCCGCTGGGAGCGCCGCCTGAACACCTGGGTGTTCGAGAACGGCTGGAGCCGCGACCTGGTTGGATCCGGTGTGCGATTCCATAACTTCACCGGCCAGGTAACCACCTTCAAGGAGCTGGACGAACGGCCCGATTACTTCCTCAAGGAAGTGCTGCAAGACCAGCAAATGAATTTCCAGCAGCTGCAGTCCTACATCCGCGAACTTCAGAAGAGCGGTTTCGACACCATCGCCCTCCAGGTGCGCTTCTATCGCAAGTTCGCCGTGCCCCTCTTCGCGCTGATTATGGCCATGATCTCCATCCCGTTCGCCTTCTTCGCGGGCAACCGCGGCGCCATGGCCGGCGTCGGCATCAGTTTCGGAATCGCCATCGCGTACTGGGCGCTCAGCCTGCTCTCTGAGCAGATCGGCGACGTCAGCCTGCTCCCCGCCGGCATGGCCGCCTGGAGCCCCGACGCCGTATTCGCTTTGGCCGGCCTCTACTTCTTTACCCGCATGCGCACGTAATCCGCAAACATGGGTAGCACATGCTTTAGCTTGTGCAGCCCCTGTGCTACAACTTACTCATGACCGATTCGCCGGCCGCGCCTGGCCCAACATCCGACGCTGTCACCAACTCCATCCGCGTCGAAGTCCTCTCGCGGCACTCCCCCGAGAATTCGCGCCCCCAGATGGGCGAGTGGGTGTTCCAGTACACCGTCCGCATCACCAACCAGGGAACCGAGCCCGTACAACTGATCAGCCGCCACTGGATCATCACCGACGCGATGGAGCACATTGAAGAGGTCAAGGGTCCTGGCGTAGTCGGCGAACAGCCCGTCCTCGCACCGGGTGAAAGTTTCAAATACTCTTCATGGTGCCCGCTGAAAACTCCCACCGGCACCATGCATGGGACATATCAGATGGCCCGCGTGGGTGGGAGCCAGTTCGACATCGAGATCGCCCCCTTCGCGCTGAAGGCCCCGTATACCGTGCATTAATTCTCATGACATGCCCGCCGCCGCCGCTTCCGCGAGTTCGCCTGGCCTGCCGCCCGACGACGGTTTTGCCCAGCACCTGCGCGGATTCGGGCCGATCGGGATCCTCGCAATTCTAGTCATCCTCGCGAGCAATCTGGTCACGGTGCTGCTCAGCGCGGTTCTAGTCTTGCTCTGGGCGCGGCGGTCGGGCACGCCGTGGCGCGAAATCGGCTACGTGCGGCCAAAAAGCTGGATCGGCAGCCTGGCAATCGGGCTGGTTTTCGGCACTGCGTTCAAACTTGTGATGAAGATCATCGTGATGCCGCTTCTGGGCGCCGATCCAATTAATCATCCCTATCATTACCTGGTGGGTAACCGTGCCGCGCTCCCAGGCATCCTGTTCTCGCTCATTGTAGGCGCAGGCTTCGGAGAAGAGACCGTGTACCGCGGGTACATGTTCGAACGTCTGGGCAAGCTCCTTGGACCGGGCTGGAAAGCCAAATCTTCGATCGTATTACTGACCGCCGCGATATTTGCACTGGCCCACTACTCAGTCCAAGGGCTCGCCGGTAGCGAACAGGCGATGATAACGGGGACTGTGTTCGGCGTCATCTTCTTGGTCACAGGCAGCCTCTGGCTGCCGATGTGCGCACACGCGGCATTCGATCTCACGTCCCTGGCGATCATCTATTGGGATCTGGAAACCGCGGTCGCGCACCTTGTCTTCAAGTAGTCCGGCCCCGGAACGCTACCACCACGCGGTACACCAATAACACTCCCAATATCCCCCCGTACAACAACGGCAGCCGCACATCGGACTTCACCAGCCAGTAGTAGTGAATAACGCCTGCCACCGCCGAGAAATAGACCAGGCGATGCAGCGTCTGCCAGCGCCGGCCCAACCGGCGGATCCAGCCCTTGGTCGACGTAACTGCCAGCGGTATCAGCAGCACGAACGCCGTGAATCCCACCGTGATGAACGGGCGCTTTACGATGTCCTTCCACATATCTTGCACGTCAAGGAACTTGTCGAGCCAGATGTATGTTGTGAAGTGCAGGCATGCGTAGAAGAACGCGAACAGGCCGAACATGCGGCGGAAGCGGATCAACTGCAGCCAGCCGGTGAGTCGGCGGACCGGCGTGACCGTCAGCGTGATCAGCAGGAAGCGCAAGGTCCAATCACCGGTCTCGTGGGTGATGAACTCGATTGGGTTGGCGCCTAGAGCCTGATGCCAGTAACGCCACAGCAGCGCGAGCACCGGCCCCAGGCACAGCGTGAAGACGGCAACTTTGGCCCACTTCATGCTTCAGTAGTTTTTGCGCAGGTCTAATCCGTTATAGAGGCTGGCCACCTGATCGCCGTAGCCGTTGAACTTCAGCGTGGGACGCTTGCTGAACTCGCCCAGCCGCCGTTCTTTGGCCTGGCTCCAGCGCGGGTGGTCCACTTCGGGGTTTACGTTGGAATAGAAGCCATATTCATTCGGCGCGGATAGATTCCAGGTCGTCGGCGGCTGTTTTTCCACCAGCTTGATCTTCACAATGGACTTGATGCTCTTGAATCCGTACTTCCACGGTACTACGAGCCGCAGTGGAGCGCCGTTCTGATTCGGCAGCGTCTCGCCATACAAACCGGCGCAGAGCAACGTCAGCGGATGCATGGCTTCGTCGATGCGCAGTCCTTCCACATACGGAAACGCGATACCCGCCCACCGGCCCTGCGGCATCTGCTTGGGATCGTACAGGCTTTCAAAGGCAACGTATTTCGCTTTGGACGTGGGCTCCACTTGCTTCAGCAGGGCATTCAAGGGGAATCCGATCCACGGCACCACGATGGACCATCCTTCCACGCAGCGATGCCGGTAAATGCGTTCCTCGAGTGGCGCCAGCTTGAGTACGGCGTCCAGATCGAAGACTTGCGGTTTGGCGGCCGCGCCCTCCACCGCCACCTTCCACGGCGACGTGCGGAAATTCTTGGCCATCTCCGCCGGCTGATCCTTGGAAGTCCCGAATTCGTAGAAATTGTTGTAATGCGTCACTACGTCGAAGGGCGTCGCCTTCTCATCCGTGCTCAACGGACTCTTCTTGACACCGTTTAGCTTTGGATTAGCGTAGAGCACGCCGGCCGCGGCGCCGAGCGCCAGAAATCGCCGGCGATTCAGATAAATCTGCTTGGGAGTGACTTGAGAATACGGGATGCGCATACCTGTTCCTAGCTTACGACGATCTGACTGTTCCTATCTTCCTATACGATGCGCCGGGCTGTTTCGGATGTGGCCCGCATGCTGGCGAAAAGTTCCGGCGTCAGTGCAAACCTGAACACGCGAGACATGATCTGGCTCCACCCGTGAAGAAAAAGCTCCCAGCCGTCCACTGCGGAGATGCCGCCTGCCCGGGCGTAGTCCAGAAAGCTCAAGTCGCCTCGATAATTGAGGTCCCAAGCCACCGAGTTGGGTGGAAATCGAACGCCGCAGGTCACCGGAGTGCCCGGACGATCCTTACCCATCCCCGTGGCATTTACGAACAGCGCGCCTTCCGGCAGCCGCGCTATCAGACGGTCATGATCCTCAGGCGTCTTTACCAGCAGACATTGCGCCGGCGTAAGCGACCGAACGGCTTCGAACCGCGCCCGCGAGATCTCGGTAAGCGTCACCCCGGCTGGCCGGTGCTCGCGAAACAGAGCGGCTGCCAGCGCGACAGCGGCCCCGCCGGCGCCCAGAATCAGAGCGTCGCCGCGGAACGGTTGGCCGCCGTAAATCGCCCGCAAGGCGAGAGAACACGCCAGCGGATCGATAGCGGCCCCCGCCAGCCCAGACCCCGCCCGAGTGATGCAGCTCACCTCGCGAAGCGCCCCGGCATTGGAATCGAACTCGGCAAACAGATCGCGGGCATGCTCGTATACAGCGGTCTTGTGGGTTGTTACCAGCGCGCCGCACGCGTCCGGATCGTTCTGGATGGCGCTGACCACACCGCGATAAATGGTGGGCGGTGCTCCAGGCTGCAGATCGATACCCATGAGCACCGCGTCCTGAATACAGGCCAGCTCGGCCCAGCGCTCAAAGAAGTCGTGGATCGATGACGCGCCGGTGGTAACGCCGATGAAGTACATCCTGCGCATGCCACTACTATGTCAGGATGACGGCTTGCCCACTACCTGGAAACCCCGGCGCTCCATCACACCCCACCCGCCCTGCTTGCCCCGCAAGGCTTGAATCAGCCCCTGAACGCGGAAGAAAGTGAGCATCTGGCGGAATCCGAAATTCTCGACGATCGCCGCCAGGAACAGCTGCCGCCCATGACGCCAGGACGGATACCGCTGTAAAGTGAATTCGTCCAGCAGAACGGCGCTGGTGGACAGCAGCACGCCGAACATCACCGATACCGAGAAGAACAACAGTGCAATCGCGGGTGAAATAATGCGGAAGACCAGCCCGATGATCGTTAGAAAGTATCCCAGGAACTCCACCGCCGGACCCAGCATTTCAAACAGGAAGAAATACGGAAACGCAAACAGGCCCACTACGCCGAAACGCGGATTGAACAGCATTTCGCGGTGCCGCCACAGGCTTTCCACGGTGCCGCGCTGCCAGCGCTTTCGCTGCCGCCGCAGGATCTTTACCGATTGCGGCACTTCCGTCCAGCACACCGGAGCCGCGATATACACAATTCGATATGGCTTCTTCTTGCGCAGCCACAGGCGATGCATTCGCACCACCAGCTCCATGTCCTCGCCTACCGTGGATTCGTCAAATCCGCCCACCTCCAGCACGGCATCGCGTCGGAAGAGGCCTGCGGCGCCGGAGATAATCAATAATGCATTCATCAGGCTGAATCCGATCCGCCCGCCCAGGAACGCCCGCAAGTACTCCACCGCTTGAAAGTTCGCCAGCCAGGACGAGGAAGTGCGGATACTCTGTACAATTCCGTGCTGCACTTCGCAATCGTTCACGCTGCGGACGGTGCCGCCCACCGCGATGGTGCGCTCGGGGTCGTCCAGAAACGGCTTGACCATACTGAACAGCGCATCGCGGTCAATCAAGGAATCGCAATCCACCACCATCACCAGCGGAGAGCGCGCCACATTGAGCCCCGCGTTAATTGAATCCGCCTTCCCGCCATTCTCCTTGTCAATCACCACCAGCCGGATGGGATCGCTTGACTCATACACGTTGCGGACCGGTTTGGTGGCCAGCGGCCCGGTGGTGGCGCGTGCCGACCGGAATAGCCGGAACTTTTCGATCAGGATCGGAAGCGTAGAGTCCTTCGATCCGTCGTTCACCAGGATCACTTCATACGAGGGATAACGCAATCCCAGCATCCCGGACAGGCTCTGCTCCACCGACATGGCTTCGTTGTACGCCGGCACAATCAGCGAAACGGCCGGCATCAAGGGCGATTCCTGCAGCACGGCTTGCTCCACCGGATTAAATGGCATGTGATGCCGCCGCATGGCGAAGAACCCGATCGCCGTCAGGAAAAAGTAGATCAGGTTGATGACGAAGACGTAAAAGATGATGCCGCTCTCAAAAAAGAAATAGACGCGGTGAACGATGATGTCTAACGTCATTGGAGTTGGAGCGCTCCCGGCGGTTTCAAATGGGCCGCGGCCAGAGCTTCCAGCGCTTTGCCGGCCAGGTTAAGATTCGGGTCCAGAACGCACTTCTCCAGAATTTCGCGTCCATCCGTTCCCATGTTTGCCAGCGCCTCGCAGGCTGCCTGGGTGCAAGCCTCGTTGTCGCCGCGCAGCTGGCGCGCCAGCGAGTCAATCGATGACCTATAGCCTCGTTGCGAGCAGGCGAATACAGCCGCCAGACGGATTTCGGGAGCCGGATCCTCCAGCGCCGCCAGAATCAAGGACTCCGTATCCACGCTAGCCTGAACGAAGCCCAGAGAACGAATCGCCGCGGCCCGGACCTCCAGGCTCGGGTGCAGCGTCAGCGCCGCCACTTCCGGCAGGTGTAGCGAGCGTTCCCAGGATTCGATGACCCTCAGTCCGGCCAGGATTTGCGGTTCGGTCCGCGTTGAGAGATCGGGTAGTCCGATGGTTGACAGGGAGAGAGAATGCCGCCGCAGATCGCCGGCCACCATCGCTCGAAGCATCAGCGGACCCTCAATGGCCAACCGGAAGAGACCGGCCGCGTCGGACTCCCGTCCCAGTCCCAACAGTGACCGGCAGGCGGCCGCGCTCACCAGCGGATCGGGATCGGCGAGGCACTTTTCAAATACCGGACGAAGGCCCTGGTGTGCCAGCAACCCCAAAAACTCCATATTCTCTTTCCTGCGGTCGGCATTCCGCGACGAGAGCCGCTTTTTCCAGCGTTCCGCCAAACCCAGCTCCACCGCCAGTACCCGCATCCGGTCCCGGCCGTAGCCCTGGATGGTCATGAGAGCTTCCACCACGCAGATCTCCACCTGGTGCCGGTAATGCCTGGATTTGCCCATCAACTTCGAAGCTACGCCCGCTCCGGCCATGTATGCGGCTACCTGTTCCTGTATGGCGGGACGCGTGTGGCGAGCCTTCTCAATAATGGTCTCCCGGCTGCGTTTGATCCAGAATGAGATGACCAGCTGCGTAGTGATCGCCAGACCCTGCATCGACAAGAATGCCAGCGCCAGCGAAAGCGCGCGATTGGGGAGCCGCTGATACAGGATGCGGGTATCAATCAGCCACGTCGCGGAAATCAGCGCCACCAGCACCAGCGCCGACTGGCCGATGATTTTGATTCTCTCGAGGATCGGGTGGCCGCCCGCCAGCCACAGGCTCAGTCTGGCGCGCAGGCGGCGCAGCGCCGTCATACCGTGCGGACTATAAGCCGTTTCAGGCGTGCCGCGAGTTCCATGGGGCTGAAAGGCTTAGTCATGTAGTCGTCGGCGCCGAGCCCAAACCCTTGCAAAACGTCCAGTTCGGTCTGGCGGCTGGTCAGCAAGACCACCTGGACCGAAGCGAGGGAGGGATCCTGTTTGATCGCCGTCAGCACCTGAAACCCATCTAGACACGGCATGCTCACGTCCAGCACAACCGCCGCTGGACGCAGCCGGCGAACCAGCTCGAGTGCGGTTCCCCCGTTGTCGGTGACATGACAGACCATCCCGTGCCGGGAAAGCATCGCGCTCAGCAGAGCGCGAGTAGTGGTGTCATCCTCCGCGATTACCACCTCCGGTGCGGCCGAGCCGGGCCGGGGGATTGCCTGCGCCGGCGGCGTCTCCGCCGCTCGCGAGAGCAGCATGGCCGAACGCCACGCGATGTCTTCTTCGGTCCACGGCAGCGCCACGAAGTCTCGGGTCCCTGCCCGCGCCATGCCCACCGCCCGCGAGAGCACCTCCTTGGCTCCAAATACTAACGCCGGCTTTTCTGCCTTCGCCAGCCAGCCCGGATCGATCGGTTCCGTGATGGCCCATTCCGGTGGGATGTTCATCAGAATCAGGTCGCAATTGCGCCACGCGGCGCCTTCTCCCGCTGCGTCTTCATGACTCAGGATCACGGGCACGCTCGAGCGCGCATGGAAGAGATCCAGCAAAGCTTTTTGCTCCACTCCGGTGAAGCCTGCAATAGCCACCCGCTTATGCTCCAGTACGGCGTATTGTGGGCGGCCCGGTGACGGAGGCGTTTCCGGCGAAGCTTCGGACGTGTCTGCTTTCGCCAGTGCCTCGTTTAATGACATGAGATCGCCGGGCGGCAAATCGGCTTGCGGAGCATCCTGCTTCGGCGGAGCCGGGAGCGGTAACCCGGGCCTGGCGTTCTCGACCCCCGCCCCTTCCTTCTCAGGGCGCTGCGCGTCCAGTAGCCCCAGCCTGGCGCCAAGCCGCGTCAGAGCCGATGAAGCCCCGGTCCCTTTTGAGGAATTGCCTTCACCGGAACGAGGTGCCTTATGAGTTCGCGTCATTAAATGTCCGTGATCTAAGGGTCTTTTCGACAGGAGCGTCTCTGAGCTTTAGTACTTCTGTTAAGGCCCTGGCGGGTTCATAAGGGTAAAAGACCCTAAAGCTCTATTAGGTACGGGCCGATTTGTAATCTGAAGGCCAAATGCGAATGAGGTTTATTGACCGTGTGGCGACGTGTGTGATCGCATCGCTGGCATTCGTCATTTCCGCCCACCCCCTGCGAGCCGAAGTCAATGAAACTCTGGCTCAAGCGCGAGATTTAGCCACTCATAAACACCGCCCTGAGGCCGTCGCCATGTTGCGCAAGCACTTGGAGGAACATCCTCGGGATATCGACGCCCGGCTGTTGCTGGGCGCCATCCTTTCCTGGGAAGGCGCATACGAAGAAGCTCGCGTCGAGTTGACTGGCGTGCTCGAAAGTAGCCCCGATTATAGCGACGCGATCAGGGCCCTTATTAACGTCGAATTCTGGGACGATCATCCGGAACGAGCCGAAGCGCTGGCTCGCGAGGCTTATCTCCGGCACCCCGATAATGTCGACTACCCGCTCGCCGAAGCCAAAGCTCTGCGCAAGCTGAACCGCAATGCGGACGCAACCACGCTTCTGGAGGGTCTGCTCAAGTTGCAGCCCGGCAACCGCAAGGCGAAAGAGATGCTGCAGGACTTGCGCGAGGAAGGTCACGACTGGGAGGTCAGCTTCAACCGGGCCAATACCTGGTATAGCGACCATCGCTCGCCGTGGCAGGAGGATCGCGTCAGTTTGAAGCGGCGCTTCACCGACTTCGGCTCCGTCTTCGTGCGTTTTTATCATGCCAATCATTATTCCTACGGAAGCAATCTGGTGGAAGTGGAAGCCTACCCGCGCATCCGGCCTGGGACCTACGCCTTCGTATCGGCCGCCTTCTCGCCCGATGCTGTCTTGTACGCTCATTACCGTTTCGCGGGCGATATTTTCCAGAGCTTTCCGCACGGGTTCGAAGCCTCCGCCGGCTATCGGTACTTTAAATTCACCGGCAACGTGAACATGCTATCCGGATCGATAGGCAAGTACTTCGGGAACTGGCTTTATAGCGTGCGGACCTACGTAACCCCGGACCATGTGGGCCCGTCCCGCTCCTTCCAAATTTCGGCCCGGCGCTACTTCGGCGACGGGGAGCGCTACATGACCTTTCGTTATGGAACTGGCGCTTCCCCCTTCGAGATACGCAGCTTGAACGAGATCGGCATCCTCAACTCAAACAGTTTCTCGTTCGATTACAACCGCCGCTTCCGGCGGCATTGGGCTGTCAACATGATTACCGGAATCAGCCAGGAAGACCGCGTCGAAAGAAGCGGGTTGCGGCAATACGTCCTGGATGCTTCCGTATATTACCGGTTCTAAGCGCGCGCTGTCATGGATATTCCGTTTGTCAAATTCGCGCTCCCGGTCGCCGTCCTGTACTTGTTCTATTGGGCGCTGATCGTGAACCCCTGGGTGGACGAATCCGCCGCCTCTTCGGGAACGCAAACCGCAAATGGACTTTCGGCGGACGCCGTCCGCGACCTGGTGGATCAGAGCAAGAAACTCCTGCAGGAAAAGAAGTACGAGCAGGCACTCCCCTTGATGCTGCGAGTGCACAAGGCCTACCCGGAAAGCCACATCTACATCGAGCATCTGGCTACCATTTACGCCGCCCTGGGCCGCTTCGGCGAAGAAGCCCAAATGTGGGAAAAGTTCCTGCAGTACGCCCCCATGCCCGCCGAGGGCTGCCCGCAGATCGGACAAGCCTATGAGAAGCAGAACAAGCTGGTGGAAGCGGAGAAAGCTTTCGAGCGCTGCTACATCATCGAACCCAATAGCGACAATATTCTGTTCTACGCTCACGCCGTCGAGATGAAGGGCGACTACAAAAAAGCCGCGGCCCTGTATGAACAGGGCGTGAAGCGCTCGCCGAACTATGGCGATATTTCCGTCGGGCTGGCGCGGGTTCAAATGTTCACCGGACAGTCCGCTAAAGCGAAAGAGCGGGTGCTGGCGGTCTTGAAAAGGTCGCCCGATAACGTCGACGCGTTGCTGGTGGCCGGTATGGCTTGCACGCGCACGGGCGATTTCGCTTTAGCCCGCAAATACCTCGAGCATGGCCTCAAGCTCTCGCCCTCCTATCGCGATCTCCAGCAGGCCATGGCCCATCTCCGGGCTTCTTCCCGGCCGCCTAAACAGGCCCTGGCCCTGCCTCCCGGTGCAAAACCATGAAATACCGCCGGCTCTACATCGCGGCCCGCGCCCTCTTCGGAGGATTCTTCCTCCTTAGCTCGCTATATTGCCTCCTGGCTTATATCCCCTTCACCTTCCAGCAGGTGATCAAGGGCCGTCTGCTGCCGCCCTTGAACACCTTCGGCAAAGTGCACCCGCTCTTGCACATCGTCATTTTTTTCGTGGCCCTCTTTCTGCTCACCTATGACCGCTCCCGCGAACGTGTATCGCCGCTCGGCCACTGGCTGCGCCGCGGATTCCTGGGCCTGCTCCTCATCCAGACGCTGTTCCTGTGCATCTGGCCCGTGCTGGGCGGACTCGAGAATGGCTCGGCTAGCTATGTCTGGAGCCTGGTGGCGGTGGTTCCGCTGTTGTGGCTGGGGATTCTCGACTGGTGCGAAGCGCTCTCCACCATCCACTGGCGCGCCGACAGCCAAGACGAGGATCTCACTCTGTTCCGTGCGGCTTGCTGGACCGCCGCCTTCCTGACCGTGGTCTATGGCGGCATCGCCTACGCGCCGCGCGGCGGTATGTCGGGATTAAGCGCCACACTGCCCGCGGGTGCCTTTGCTTTCGGTGTTACCGCCCTCTCTCATCTGCTGGCCTTAGTCGGCTGCTTCGTAGTTCTCATTCTGATGATGGTGATCGCCAGCTGGTTCGGAAAACCGGCGCGCACTCAGTTCTATCTGTGCCATCTGCTGGGCACTGCCGTGATGTGGCTGGTATTCCGCTCCATCGTTTTTCCGGGCATGTCCTTCCAGGGCTGGCGCGCGGACCTCTACGCTCTCGTGTTTTCATTCACCGTAGCGATCTATTTGTCCGGTATCTGCCTCCGGCTATATCCGGGTAACGCTCTGCAAGTCCAAAGTGGATTTGGATTCGCATTCTGGCTGCAGCCGAAAGCCCCCGCGAATTCCCAGCCCACGCGCTGGTGGAAGACGCTGATCCCCATGGCTCTGCTGGCCGGCTTCGCCGTTGCGGTGGCTGTCGCCACTGCCCGCATGGACTGGAATTATCTGATCCAGAAACTGGCGGCTTTAATTATTTGGGTGGCCGCATTCCGGATGTTCTATGTCGCCGCCTCCCGTTCCCGCGCCGCGCGCAACCATACCGGTGTCCTGCTGCTGGCCGCCACCGGTGTGCTCTTCAGCTACCGCACTCTCCAGGCGACACAGAATTCGTTATGGGCGAAAGTCAAGAGCCCGCAAACCAGCGCGCAGTTTCTGCAGAACTACGCCGGCTACAACGTCTCGTTCAAAGTAATCTATGACGCTATCGCGCCTGCCGAAAGCGATGGCGGCTTCTTCCGTTTTCTCACCCAGAACACGAACATCCCACGCTCCACGCCCATCGCTCCGGCCGCCGTGAACTTGGTGGCGAACCTCGCAGCCACACCCTCAGCCAAGCCGAACATCTTCATGATCGTGGTCGACAGCCTGCGCCGCGATTATCTATCGCCTTACAACCGGGACGTTGACTTCACGCCCAACATCGGGCGTTTTGCAGGCGAAAGCGTTGTGATGGAGAACGCCTTCACGCATTACGGCGGCACCGGGCTTTCCGAGCCTTCCATCTGGGTGGGCGGCATGATGATTCACAAGCAATACGTCACCCCATTCGCCCCCATGAATTCGCTCCAGAAGTTGCTGGAAACGGACGGGTACCACTCCTTCGTCACCCGGGACACCATTCTCGCCACCGTGGTGGCGCCCTCGCCCACACTCACCGAGCTCGATGAGAGCACCGCCAACATGAATTACGATCTGTGCTCCTCTCTCAGTGAGCTGGAGGGCCGCCTGGCATCGCAGCCGGCGTCCCATCCGCCCTTGTTCGCTTACACTCAGCCGCAGAACATCCACATCTCGGTGATCAACCGCGAGGGTGCCCGGCCCATCGATAGCGCGAACTACCACGACTTCTACGCGCCCTATGCGTCCCGCCTGCGCAAAATCGATGCCTGCTTCGGCACCTTCGTGGACACGTTGAAAAAGCTTGGAATGTATGACAACAGCATCGTCATCCTCACAGCGGATCACGGCGATTCACTCGGTGAGCAAGGCCGCTGGGGACACGCCTACACCATCTATCCCGAAATTGTCCGCGTGCCGCTCGTGATCCACTTGCCACCCGCGCTGAAGCAAGGACTCGCCTTGAACGCCAAAGCCGTCGCGTTCTCCACCGACATTACCCCCAGCCTGTACTACTTGCTCGGGCACCGGCCCATCGTGAACGACGAAATGTTCGGGCATCCGCTCTTCACTGAGCGTATCGAGGAGCAGGGTCAGTATCGCCGCGAGAGTTACCTCATCGCTTCCAGCTACGGCGCCGTATACGGCATCCTCAGCGGAGACGGGAAGAGTCTCTTCGTTTCCGACGCGGTCAGTTACAAGGACTACTGGTTCGATCTCACCACGAAGGATACCGGCGGCTCCACGGTCAACAGCTCAACCAAGGCCAAGAACGAAGAAAAGATCCGCAAAGGCATCCTGGCCATCAATCATTTCTACAAGTATCACGGCGCCGACAAGTAGGCGTTTCGGTCAGTCGTTATACTCAGTACTTGTTTTCCCCTTCCCAGAAACGCTGGCTGCTCGCGATAGCTGCGGCCGGCGCGCTGTTCTGCCTGTACTTCTTCGGGTTGACGGATACCGGATTGCTAGGCCCCGACGAGCCGCGCTACGCCGCCATCGGACGCGACATGGCGCGCAATCATGACTGGATCACCCCCCGCCTGTGGGGCGACCCGTGGTTCGAGAAGCCTCCTCTGCTCTACTGGATGACCGCGCTTGGATTCGCCTGCGGGTTGGATCAAGACCTGGCGCCACGCCTCCCCGTAGCGCTGCTCAGCGTTGCATTCCTGGCCTTCTTCTGGTTCGCCGTGCGCCGTGAATTCGAAGAGCGGGTCGCCTGGTTCGCCGCTGGAATTCTCGCCACGTCGGCGGGATGGCTCGCCTTCAGCCTTGTCGCGGTAACCGATCTTCCGCTGGCAGCCTGCTTCAGCGCGGCCATGCTGATGCTCATCGGCGATCGCCGCCGGCCGATCTGGGCGGGCGTGTTTCTCGGCGCGGCCGTTCTCGCGAAGGGACTGGTTCCACTGGTGCTGATCGTTCCTGCCTTGTGGTTCCTCCGCAAGCGCCCTATCGAGATTCTGAGTATCTCGGGTGCGGCCGCGCTGATCGCAATGCCCTGGTATCTCGCCGTCACCATTCTGCACGGACGCGCGTTTCTCGACGAGTTCTTATGGAAACACCACCTCGGGCGATTCCTGACGCCCGACCTCCAGCATGTCCAGCCCTGGTGGTATTTTCTCCCCGTGCTGCTGGCGGGTCTTTTTCCGTGGACGCCCACGCTGTTCCTGATCCTGAAAAAGCGAGTCTACGACGACCCGCGCACGCGCTTTTTGCTCGCATGGCTCGCCTGGGGACTGGTCTTCTTCTCGTGCTCCCGCAACAAGCTGCCCGGCTATATTCTTCCCCTGCTTCCAGCCGCGGCGCTCTTGATCGGTATCGCCTTGGCCCACGCTGGCCGCGCGGCTGCCTGGACCCTGGCGGCCGCCGCAGCCTTTCTCGCCCTCATTCCCGTCATCCAAGACATTCTGCCGCGCGCGCTGCTTTCCGGCCTCACCCGCGCCCCCTTCCAGTTTCCCCTGGCTGCTCTGTTCCCGGCGCTCGGCTTGGCCGCGTTGTGTTTCCTGCTCGAACGCTCCGGCCGCAGGGCGCTGGCGGTGGCTTTGATCTGCGGAATCGTCACCGTTTCAGTCGTGTTGATCATCCGCCAGACCGTTCCCGGGTTGGATCACATGGTTTCCGCCCGGGCCTTCTGGCGCTCTCAGCAAGCGACTGGAAAGGCTCTAACTATCTGTGTAGACTCGGAAAACCGCTCCTGGCGCTATGGCCTGGACTACTATGCGGGCCGCCAAGTACTCGATTGCAATCCGGAGTGAAATATAGTAATCTCTATAGAGATATAGGGATCGCTATGACTACCGAGGAAACGCTACCCAACCAGGAGTCCGTGGAAGCCGAATACGACCAGACGGTTCGAGCCGATATCGAGCTGTTCCGCGCGCATGCCGAACGCTTCGTCGCCGGGGAAATCACCGACGATCAATTTCGCGTCCAGCGCCTGCGCCGCGGCGTCTACGGGCAGCGCCAGGCGGGCGTCCAGATGATCCGGACCAAAGTGCCGGGTGGCATGCTCACTGCCGCTCAAATGGACCGTCTCGGCGACATCGCCGACGAGTTCGGCGGAGGCAAGGGACATCTCACCACGCGGCAGAACATGCAGTATCACTTCGTTCCGCTGCTGCAGGTGGCGGACCTGCTGCACAAGCTGGCTGACGTGCGGCTCACCACGCGCGAGGCCTGCTACAACACGGTTCGCAACGTCACAGCCTGCCCGCTGAGCGGCCTGCTGCACGACGAACCCTTCGATGTTCATCCGTATGCGCGGCAGGTGGCCTTCGCCTTCCTGCACAAAGAGCTGACCGACAGCCTGCCGCGCAAATTTAAGATCGCGTTTTCAGGATGCCCCGAGGACTGCATGCTGGGCGCGATTCACGACGTGGGTCTGCGGGCCGTAATCCGGGACGGCCAGCGCGGCTTTCGCATGGTGGCTGGAGGCGGTCTGGGCCCTCTGCCCAATGAAGCGCAAGTGCTCGACGAGTTTGTTCCCGTGGAACGCCTGGTGAACCGTATTGAAGCCGTCATTCGCCTCTTCAGCAAGTTCGGAAACCGCGCCAATCGCAACAAGGCTCGATTAAAGTTCGTTCTCCGCGAGCGTGGGTTCGAGTGGTTCAAGGAGCAGGTGGATCGCGAGTATGCCGACATCCTCGAAAACGGCGGCATCGCGTCGCCCACCGCTGTTCCCGAGGGTTTCGGTGGATTTCAATCAGTAGCACCACCGCTGGGGAGCGGAGAACTCTTACCGATCCTTAATTCGAACGGCCAGACCGATCCTGCCTATGAGCGCTGGCTCGAAACCAACATCCGGGAACAGAAGCAGCCCGGATACTCGATTGTCACCGTCAAAGTCCCGCAAGGAAACCTGACCGGCGCGCAGATGCGCAGTCTGGCGGGGATCGCTCGAGACGCGGGCGACGGCGTATTGCGCTTTACCGTGAATCAGAACATCGTCCTGGCGCATATCCCACTGCGCAATCTGAAGCGCGTGTATGCGGCGCTGGACCAGATCGGATTGGCCGATTCGGGAGCCTACGAGATCTCGGATGTAATCACCTGCCCAGGGGCTTACAGTTGCAATCTCGCGCTGACTAAGTCCATGAACCTCGGCGATGCCCTGGCGAGCGAAGTGCGCGGCCACACCGATCCGCTAGTTCGCAAGTTGTCCATCAAGATCAGCGGATGTCCGAACGCGTGCGGACAGCACTGGATTGGCGACTTTGGATTCTACGGCAACGCCCGAAAAATCGGGGGCAGGGAAGTCCCCTACTACCTCATGCTGCTGGGCGGCGGCCAGGATGACAGCGGAGTTATGCGCTTCGGCGTAGCCATCCAGAGTATTCCGGCAAAGACCGCCCCCGAAGTCTTGCGTCGCGTCCTTGAGCACTATGCCGCGAATCGTGTCCCCGGCGAAAGCTTCCGCGAGTACGTCCTCCGCCACAAAGTGGAAACCTTCCGCCTAATGACAAATGACTTGGCCAAACCGGCCGAACTGTACCCCGAAATGTACCGCGACTGGGGCGACGAAGCCGAATACTCACTCAAACTCGGCCGCGGCGAGTGTGCCGCCTGAAATTGTGGGGCGGGCCCCCCGGCCCGCAGCCGGCCCCCGGCCGGCTTCCCCAAGTTAACACCCCTACGACCGCTTCGAACCCCCCGCCCGATGGCTCCGCCCCGTAGTCTCATACAGAGCTGCGGCGCCCAGCGTCAGCGGCGGCGTCGAGAGCGACGCCCCAGCCAGATCCGCCATACTATGCACCGGCAACCCCTCGGCTTCTTTCACGAAGCGTATCTGACGTGAAGCGGAATCGAAATCCACCTTGATCCAATCCCCGCCGCGCACTTGATCCGTGGCGATGAGGTTGGACATGGGCTGCACCAGCAGCCGCTCAATTGCGCGCTTGAGGTGCCTGGCGCCGTACTTTATGTCCGTGCCTTCCTGCAGCAGGAACCCCTTCGCCGAATCAGTGGCCTTGAACACGAACGCCTTATCCGCTGCATAACTGAAAATGCGCTGTTGGACCATCCCCAACTCGATGTCGAGAATCTGCCTCAGCTCATTCGAACCGAGCGGTCGGAACGTGACGATCTTATCCAGCCGGTTGATGAACTCGGGCGTAAACTTCTTGCGGGCCGCATCCGCGCCGCAGCGCCCCAGTTTGCCGTTCAGCTTTTCGTCCATCTCTCCCGTCGCGCTTTGACGCGCGGAGTCAATGGCGTTGAACCCGATGCGCGGATTCATCAGCGCGCTCATTTCCGATGCCCCCAGATTGCTGGTCATGAAGATCAGCGCCCGCGAGAAGTCCACCTTGCGGTTGTCGCCCAGCGTGAGCGTAGCCTTGTCCAGAATGCCCAGCAGCAGGTTCCACAATGAGTCGCTGGCCTTTTCGATCTCGTCGAACAGGACGAAGCTAACCTTGATGGTGTCGGTGTGATGCTGGTTCAACACTTCCTGGCTCAGCAGCGGATGTGTCTCACGGTGACCCAGATATCCGGGAGGCGAGCCGATCAGCTTGGCGATCTCATGCGAGTGCTGGAATTCGGCGCAATCGATCTTGATCACGGCGCGCGGATTGTTCACCAGCGCTTCCGCCGTGGCTTCCACGATGCGGGTTTTACCGGATCCGGTGGGCCCCAGGAACAAGAAGTTTCCCAGGGGACGTCCGGGCGCGGTCATGCCGGTCAGATGCATCTGGTAGATATTGACGATCTGCTGGATCGCCTCATCTTGCCCGACGATCAACTTGCGCAAGCTGCATTCCAGCACTTCCGCTTCACGTCCGGTTTTCGATGGATCTAAAGGTACATTAACCCGTAACATCTTCTGGCCTCTTTCGTGTACAACCGATCTCTGCCTGAGTATGAGCAAGTGACGTGCCATTCTCCGGGGCAGGTTTGAGCGGTTACTTGCGAGGCGGTTGAGACGGCCGTACTTCTACACGGCTTATCAGCGTGCGCGCCGGTGTGCGTAGCAGCATCAAAGCGATATCTGCTATATCCTGCGCCGCTATCTTCCAATCCGCATGCGCGGCTCCCGCGCCGAACTCCGTATCCACGCTGCCCGGCATGATGTAGCTCACCTTTATGCCGTCGTACCGATGGTCCAGCATCAATGCTTCGCTAAAGCCATTGAGCCCGAACTTGGACGCGTTGTAGGCCGCTCCGCCGCCGAAGGCGTTCTTTCCGGCGAGGCTCCCAATATTCAAAATGTAACCGCCCCCACGCTTCTTGAACCTTGGCAAAGCTTCATGACAACAGTAAAAAACTCCTGAGAGATTTGTTTCTATCGTCTTGCGCCAGTCCTCTACCGTCAATTCCGATGTGGGTTTGAATACACCCACGCCCGCGTTATTTACCAGGATGTCCAACTCACCTGTCTCGCGATCCACCCACTCAAATAATCTTGAAACGTCCCCGCTGCTCGATACATCAGCCGCGAGTCCTGCTACTTCTCTCTTCGACCCATTCGTCATTTCCATGACGGCACGGTCGACCCCAGCCTGATCCCGCCCGCAGATGGCCACCCTCGCTCCCGCGGCCAGCAAAGTCTCGGCGATGGCCCGCCCGATGCCCCGAGTCCCGCCCGTCACCAGCGCTGTACGATTGTTCAAAAATTGTTCCATTGCTTAATCCTAGTAGGACGCCTCTCGCCTCGCGCGGTATCATGGAGTTTTAGAAGGAGTGTGCATGCAGAATTCCGTATTGGTGCCCATGGTGGTGGAGCAGACGTCTCGCGGCGAACGCGCTTTCGACATCTACTCGCGGCTGCTGAAAGAGAACATCATCTTCCTCGGCACGCCCATCGATGACAACGTCGCGAATCTGGTGATCGCCCAGATTCTGTTCTTGGCCGCTGAAGATCCCGAGAAAGATATCTCGCTTTACATCAACTCGCCCGGCGGATCCATCACCGCGGGCCTCGCAATCCTCGACACCATGCGCCTGGTGGAACCCGACATCGTGACCTACTGCGTCGGCCAGGCCGCTTCCATGGCCGCGGTCCTGCTGGCCTGCGGAACCAAGGGCAAGCGTTACAGCCTTCCCCATTCGCGCATCTTGATCCACCAGCCCTCCATGAGCGGACTGGGCGGGCAGGCCGCCGACATCGATATCTATGCGCGCGAGATCCTGCGCATGCGCCAAAATTTGAACGAGATACTGGCCAACGCCACCGGCCAGCCCGTCGATCGCATCGCCCGCGACGTCGACCGCGATTACATCCTCGAGCCCGACCAGGCCCTGGAATACGGAATGATCGATCGCGTAATCGCCAGCCGCGAGCTGACGCCTGTTCCGGCCCGCTAAATTTGTTGACCGCCGATTCTGAGCCGCGACCCCATGGAGCGGTTTGCGGACCTTTAGGGCTTGTGAACAAGCTGGACCTTCAGCTTGTCGACCCACGCCACCTGTTCTGGAGTGAGCTTAGGCAGCTCCTTATCCATCAGTTCTCTGGCTTGGATCATATTCTGATCGGCAGCGAGCTTGAGCCACGCGATTGCCTGCAGATATTCACGTTCCTGCCGCCCGGGAAGGTTCAAGAGAAGTCTTCCCATACGGAATTGGCAAAAGAATTGCCCAGTCGCGGCACACAAACGAAAGTAACGGCGGGCCCTATCGAGTTCGAGCGGAACGCCATCGCCCATTTCGTAGCTTGCACCCAGGTAAAACTGAGCTTGCACGCTGCCGAGCACTGCTGCGTCGCGCAGCAGGCGTAAGCCCTTCTCCGAGTCGCGGGGAAGCGGGTTTCCGTCAAGGTACATTACGCCCAGCTCGTACAAAGCCGGACCGTAGTTCTTGTCCGCGGCCTTTCGAATCAGTGCCAGCCCTTGATCGGGGTCCTTGGCAACCAGGTCGCCAGACACGTGCATTTTTCCCAGGACGCACATAGCGGGAGGAAACTTTTCTTTGGCGAGATTTTTTACGGTTTTCAGGGCCTGCTCAGCATGTTTGGCGTCCTGGCTCTTCAGATCGCGGATAACCAAATTGAATGCGGTACGGTTGCGCTCGGCCTTTTCGTCGAACCAGCTCTCGAGGAACCGGAAGTTCACTTCGATGGTAGCGAGAAACTTGACCGGTTTCCCATTCTGCGTGGCCGGCGCGAACTTCCACTGTTCAATGGCCGACTGAGCGCGCTCATCGAGTCCGAAGCCCAGCGGGCTGAGCACGGAAAGTTTCGTGGGCCTGCCGAGTTCATCGATAATGAGTTCGTAAACGACGGTACCCTGAATACCGGCATTCCGAGCTTCTTGAGAGTATTCCGGATCGACCTTGCGAATAACCTTGGGCGGGGTAACGCCGGGCCCCATTCGGACAGGTTCTTCCTGCTTCGACGGTTGCTGAGCCAGCATCGGCTGGGCCAGCCACAGCATACCCAGCAGCGGCATGCGGAAGGTGCACGTCATAAGGTCATTATTGCTTGCGATATACTTTCTTCGCATGCCGCTCGCTCTCCGCTCCCCAACTCCATCCGACATCGACCCGTGTAGCCGCATACTCTATCAAGCCTTCCACGACATCGCCGTCCAGCACGGCTTCCCGCCGGATTTCCCGACCCTCGATCACGCCGTTCACCTCATCGGCGCGCTGATAGCCAGCCCCGCGACCTATGGCGTGGTTGCCGAACAAGACGGCCGCGTCGTCGGCTCCAATTTCATGTCTGAATCCGACCCCATCCGCGGCGTCGGTCCCATCACCGTGGATCCTTCGGTGCAAGGCAGCGGCGTCGGGCGCCAATTGATGGAAGCCGTCATCGAGCGAGGCCGCGGCGCGCCTGGCGTCCGGCTGCTCCAAGATGCATTCAACAGCCGGTCGATGTCGCTCTATGCGTCGCTCGGCTTCGAGGTGAAGGAGCCCACGGTGATGATCCAGGGCCGGCCGCGTAGTCGCGCGATGCCCGGTTGGACTGTCCGGCCCATGGAACTAAGCGACGTGGACGAATGCGCGAAGCTGTGCCGCCGCATCCATGGCTTTGACCGTGCCAATGAACTGCGTCACTCAGCAGCGCCTTGGGTCGCGCTGCGTGACGGCCGCATCACAGCGTATGCGACGGCGCTGAGTCTCTGGGTCTTCTGCCACGCGGTCGCCGATTCGGAAGAGGACATGGCGGCGCTGCTTCTCGGGTTCGCGGCCGCGCGCCCCGACCTGCTTTGGTTCCTGCTACCGACTCGCCAGGCGGGCCTCTTCCGCTGGTGCCTGCGCGAGGGTCTTAAGGTGATCAAGCCGATGACCCTGATGGCCATGGGAGCATACCAGGAACCGGCGGGCTGCTGGTTTCCGTCCGTGATGTACTAGGCGAGGCTCCTGGTTGTGAACCTGCAGACTGGTTAGACCCCGTCGTCGTACTCGAATCCCAAGGCGGTGATCTCCGGCTGGAATGTCTGCAGCCATTCTATTAACAGGCCGTACATCATCGCCGCAGCTCGGGCAGCAGGCTCGGCGTGCATGTTCGTGAAGGAAAAGCCTTTTCGCCACAGTTGGTGGACAATCCGATTTCGTTGCTGGTTGAATTTAATTAGCTCCTTGACGAAGGTGGGCTGCAGATGCTGCTGCTCAGCTACGAAGATGGGTGGCAGATGCTGCTCAGTGAGAAACCCCTCGTAAGCCCGGATCAACGCGTGAAAGCTCGAGTCGCTGCTATGGCGATGGAGGAAAGCGCGCAAGAGCGATTCGATTAGCGCATGCATGAGGAGATAGGCTTGCACGTAGTTCTGCTCGGCAAGGGCGCGTTCGCACGCTGCCTCGTTGTCCCGGACGATGAATGAGAAGTCGATTCGAGGTTCTGACATTCCTTGCGCCTTTAAGCGTACATCTAACCCGGATAGACTCAGCACGATTGAGCCTACGAGCCGGTCGTCCTTCACTGATTCACCCAGTGACTCGGCGACGCGGTTCCTTTATTATTCAGTTACGCAGAAAGCAGAACCTCCGTGGGGAGTGGCATGATCGGTCTCTGACGTAAGACTCTTCCACCTTCCCCCGGCTGGTATTCCATCTCGACGAGTACACCCGCATCCTCTGAAGTGCTTCGCAACCTCCGAGCCAACAGTTCTGCAAGTTCTATGTCTTCGACAGTGCAAATTACCTGGAGGCCTGTTCGACGCACAGCGGTGAGGGTTTCTGCCAGGTGCAGCGCGCGATAATCGTCGATATGCTGTACCGGATCGTCGAGGAGGAGAGCGCGAAAGCCACACCACGGTCTGGACAAGCTGACCGCGAGCAGGAACGCGAGGCCGGCTGCTCGTCTTTGTCCGCTGCTGAACATGTATCTCAGGTTCAGCCCATCTCCTACGCGAAGGCTGAGAAGTCGTCGGACGTCGCCGCGAACGAGGTAACTAATCTCTGGCCAATCGATATGAGGTCGAAGGCGAGAGTATAGCTCCTCCAGGAGTGGGCTAATCGCAGCGAGCCGCTCATCGACGATCTCGCCGGAAATCCGTTTAAGAGTATCGGCTGCGCTCTTGGTACGGCTCGCGGCCTTCCTAGCTTCCTCAAGCCTCCTCTCCGCTGATCGCGAAGCCTGTTGCACAAGGTCGAGTTCTTTCTCGCGAACCCCGTAGCCCGTTAATCGATGAGACTTACCGTTGAGTCAACAGCGGTTCCCTGATCGTTGGGGGGTTACATGCAGCGATGGGAGGCCTTCCATAAAGAACGAAACGAATCGCCTGTTATTCTGTGACGCAAACCCCTCAAGATTTGCGTCACAAAACTATAGATCGAGTCCCTATGTCACTGCCCCAGAAAGGTTTACAGGAAGCACGCGCGCTGTCAAAATCTCGTAATTTTGCGTCGCGGATCACTCCGGCAGAGTCTCGAACTCCCTCACGATTACATCCACCGCCACCGACGATTGCAAACTCCCCTGCGCCATCGTCGGATTTCCCCCGCCGCGTCCCCCCAGCGGAGGCAGCGCCTTCTTCAGCCACTTGCCCGCGTCCAGCCCGCTATCGGGAGACGCGGTCACCAGCACCGACGGCGGATTCTGAGCCACTGCCAAGAACGCCGCGCCCCCGCAAGCGGCAAAACTTTGAGCTTCCGCGCGCAGCTCATCGGTGATCGCAGCAGTCTTGCGAACCACCCGGCGCAATCCGTTCTGGTCTGGCGCCGTCTTTGCGTGCAGCTCCCGTCCCGCGGCCTGCGCCAGCTCACCGGCCAGCTTCCTCCGCGCCTTGTCGGATTCCTGCAGCTTCTCGCCCTGCGCGGCTACCAGCGGCGGGACTTCGTCCAGCGTCGAGGAGAACTGGCGTGCGATTCCGGCCAGCGCCTCATAGTCCGCCCGGGCGCGGCGCACCGCCCGCATGCCGCACAGAAACTCGATGCGTACGTTGCCGCGCACCTTGTCCAGCTTGCGCAGCAGAATGGGACCGATCTCGCCGGTGGCGCGTACATGCGTTCCCCCGCAGGCGCTGCGGTCGAGATCGGCGATAGTGATAATGCGGATGGTACCTTCGCGCTCCGTCGGCTTGCGCAAGGCGAGATCATCGGAAGCGTCCGCGAAACTCACCGCCACCGGACGATTCTCAAACACCACGCGATTAGCGTGTTCCTCCACAGCGCGAAGCTCCGCCGGTTCCAGCGCGGCTCGGGCGATGTCGATGGTCGCATAATCCGCGCCCAGGTGAAAACTCACCGTCGGCGCGCCCAGCGCCTTCAGCAACACGGCTGACAGCAGATGCTGTCCGGTGTGCTGCTGCATGTGATCAAACCGGCGCGTCCAGTCGATGCTGCCGGCCACTTCGTCGCCTTCCAGCGGAGCGCTGAGCACATGCGCGACACGGCCGTCTTCGTCCACTACTTCATTGATGCGCACGCCGCCGAGTGTGCCGAGGTCGAACGGCTGTCCGCCCGAGGTGGGATAGAACGCGGTGCGATCTAAATAGATACGCGTGCGATCCGGGCTCGCATCGGC